>JAGSPQ010000582.1 GCA_018262385.1 Myxococcaceae bacterium
TCCCGGCTGCTCGATCGTGTCGCCACCGAGACCTTTGCCGAAGGTCCGCGGGCCCGGCCGGTGGTCGAGCGGATGGACGAGATTCTGCGCGTCATCTGCGATGCGATGGACGGACACGCCGCGTGGATGTTGCTGCGGGTTCCCGACAGCAACCTGCTCGAAGTGAAGGGCCGCGCCGGCGCTCTCGATGATCGAATCCTCGCCTACCGGACGACGGTGAACGCCGATTCGATCGAGGGAAAGATCGCCGCCCGCGCCGAGCCGATGAGGGTGGCGGATCTCGAGCAGAGTGCGCTGGAGGCCAGCCCGGCGCTCCGCGGGGGCCGGATCCGTTCGGTGATTGGCAGCCCGATCTGGTCGGGCCCGCGGCTGCGGGCGGTGCTGGTGGTCGGCTCCCGCGTCCTCGATCGCTTCAGCCCCAGGCACGCCAGGCGAATCGACGGCGTGGCCGCTCGGCTGGCGCTGCTGCTCGAGCAGAGCGAGCTCTGGCAGGAGCTGAAGAACCAGAGCGAGCTCGTCCACCAGAACGAAGAGCGGCTGCGCCTGGCCACCGCGGCGGCGGAGATCGGGGTCTGGGAGCTGGTGCCCTCGACCGGCAAGCTCACCTGGGACGCCCGCTCGAAGCAGCTCTGGGGACTGCCGGCCGACGCCGAGGTCAACGAGGACGTCTTCCTCGCCGGCATTCACCCCGACGATCGCCCGCGGATCGCGCACCGGATCAAGGAACTGGTGGAGCACCCGCCCGGGACTCCCTTCCAGTTCGAGTACCGCACCGTCGGGATCCAGGATGGCATCCAGCGGTGGATCTCCACCCACGGCAAAGCGCTGTTCAACGAGGCCGGCCAGGTCGATCGCTTCCTCGGCGTGATGCGCGACATCAGCAGCGCCAGGCGGGTCGACGAGCTGCGCGAACAGCTGTTCGGAATCGTCGGCCACGACCTGCGCAACCCGCTGAGCGCGATCAAGATGGCGGCCGGTCTGCTGCAGAACCAGGTGGCGCCCAAGCAGCTGCGGACGGTGGCGATGATCAACCGCTGCGCGGATCGGATGAACCGGATGATCCACAACCTGCTGGACTTCACCCGGGTGCGATTCGCGGGCGGCGTTCCGCTGCACCTGGAGGGGCTGAACCTGGCCAGCCTCTGCAAGGAGCTGGTCGGCGAGGCCGAGCTCGCCAACCCTCAGCGCCAGTTCCGCCTGAGCTCCTCGGGAGATTGCAGCGGCACCTGGGATTCGAGCCGGCTGAGCGAGGGGCTCTCGAACCTGATCGGCAACGCGGTCCAGCATGGCGCCCAGGAGACGCCGATCGAGGTCCGGGTCCGCGGCGAAGGCCCCGACGTCTTCGTCGAGGTCCACAACCAGGGTGTTCCCATTCCGGCCGAGGTGATCCGGACCATCTTCGACCCGTTCCGCAGCGGCAGCCCCACCCCCGGCTCGGGGCTGGGACTCGGGCTCTACATCGTCCGGGAGATCATCGCCGCGCACGGCGGAGAGATCGAGGTCCACTCCTCGAACGGGGCGGGCACCACCTTCCGCGTGCGGCTGCCGCGGACCCCGCCCGACCGGGCGGCTGCCGCGCCAGCCTCGTTGCTGCACTGACCGCCGCGAGGCTCCGCTGCCGGGCTACGGCACTCCCGCGGCGGTGCGGATCGCTTCCCACCCCGCCAGCGGGCTGCCGCCGCCGTCGGCGACCACGTTCACCAGCGGGAAGCCGACGTAGGTGAAGCTCGAGGTCCCGGCGTCGCCCACGTTCTTGCGGATCGTCGCGCACGCGATCGGGCGAGTGCCGGCGCTGTCTGGATTCGCCGCCACGGTGAAGAGCGCGTCGGTGCCGGGCCTCCGGTTGACCAGCCCCACGTTGGTCGAGATCGGGACTCCATTGGCGAGCGCCAACGAGAGCGCCGCGGTCGGCTGCCCGGCAACGCCCGTCAGCGGGTAGGGGCCACCTCGGAGGAAGGACCCACCGATCGCCCCGAGGTACTCGACGACGAACGGGTTCTTGGTCGCCGCCCACGGGGTCCCCTCGTCGTACATGTAATTGTCGGAGAGCAGGATCAGCTTCCGGTCACCTTGATCGAGCCAGCGGGCGAGCAGCAGCTCGTCGCTGGCAGTCACGTTGCGGAGCCCGGATTTCTCGCCGGTGTACCAGACGATCGCCGAGTAGCCCTGGACCTGCTCGAACGTCAGCGGGCCGGGGCCGCCGTCCCAGAAATAGGGCATCACGAAGGTGTCGTACGGCACGCCTGCCGAGGTCAGCGCCCCGGTGAGGAACGCGTCGTTCTCGGACGGGGGAAGCGCCGACCTCGAGGTGTTGTTCGCCGTGCCGTCGTCGTCGACCAGCAGCGTCGGGTGTGGGGCCCGGACGATGACCTGCAGTGCGGTCCGGGCCACCTCGCCCCCATCGAGAGAGGCGGTCACCGCGAGGTCGTAGGTGGCGGCGGGGAAGGGCAGCGGCACCCGAACCGTCATCGTCGAGCTGACGAAGTAGAACCCGTTGTAGACGACGCTGGCGGTGAGGCCGCCGTCGTCGGCGCCGTTGCCGACGAGCGCGATCGTCAGCTCGTCGAAGGTGAGCGCGGGCCGGGTGAGGGTGAGGGTCGAGACGCCGCTGCCGCCCGGCCCGAGCGTCAACACCGCCGGATCCGCTGCGACCGAGAAGGTGCCCGGGCCCCCATCGGGCGGGGGTTGGCCGCAGACGCGATTGACCACGCAGAGCGTCAGCCCGTCGTCGAAGTCGCGGCAGGCGCCGAGCGCCGCCAGCGCGAGCAGCCAGACCAGCGCCCGCCGCATCAGAAGGACCCCGCGACGACGACGCCGTTCGGGGCGAGCCCGAGCGAGGCCGAAGGTTGAGCTCCGCCCGGGGGACTTCCGAACAGCAGCAGCCCGAAGCCGCCCACCGCCGCGGCCACGCCCACCGTCACCAGCGTCGCGCCCAGCACCTGGAACAGCTGGCCGTCTCGCGCGACTCCCACCGCCTGGGCCTGGGTCAGGCTGCCCGGCGCGCCCGAGGTCAGCCGCTGCCAGGCGCCGTCGGAGAGGAAGAGAAAGACCAGCCCGGCCGCGAGGCAGGCGCCGCCGATCGCCAGCGGCACGGGGAAGAAGCGACGGGATCCACCGGTGGAGACCGCCTCGACCGCTTCGGGCCCGGGGGCCCGGCCCAGCGCGGTGAGGAACTGGGCGCGGAGCTTTCGCCCCACCCCGGTGAGGGCGGCGAAGACCTCGGCTTCGGACTCGACCCGCGCCGAGGCCGTCGCCAGCTCGCGGCCCGCGACCGGGTCGATGATGCGGGCGTTGATCTGCACCGCCTTGCCGAGCTTCACGATGTCGCCCACCAGCACGCCCTCGACGCCGAGCGCATTGCCCAGCTCGGCCATGCACGAGCCCTGGTCCTCCGCGCAGCCCAGCAGCTGCCTCTGGCGCTCGAGGCCGAGGATCACGCTGATGTCGCGCGGGCTGATCACCCGGATCCCGGTGAACGCCTGGGCGAGGTGCTCGGTCAGCGGCGCCGCGAAGGAGGCCTCGAGCCCGCTGGTGGTCAGCCCCGGCGCAGCGATCTTCAGCTCGGGCGGAGGCTCCGCGGCCAGCAGCAGACTCAGGGTCAGCAGCACCATTCGCGCCGCGCACCTTACCAGCTTCGGTCGATTAGGCCGGCTGTCGGGCCGCCCGGCAACGCGGTCGCTTTCGGGGGGCGATCCCCATAAGTGCGCCAATCCCTCTCACAGGAGTTTGCGTGCGCCATCTCTGGCTGTTGGTTGTCATTGGTCTGGTGGGTTGTGGTGGCAACAGCGGCGGCACGGGCGGCGGCACGGGCGGCGGCCATCAGCACGACCTGGACGGCGGGATGGGGGGCGGCACCGGCGGCGGCACGGGTGGCGGTACCGGCGGCGGCACGGGCACCGGCGGCGGCACGGGCACCGGCGGCGGCACGGGCACTGG
>JAGSPQ010000583.1 GCA_018262385.1 Myxococcaceae bacterium
GGCGGCGACCTTGTCCGGGGCAGTCGGCACCAGCTGGAAGCCGGTGATCTTGACGGTCACGTTGGCCGGGGCGTCCTTGGTGTCGCACTTGGCGTCGAGCCGGCCGCCGTTGGTACCGCCCTGGTCGGCGATGTAGACGTCGCCCAGCACCGAGATCGTCTGCTTCGCGCAGGGGATCGGCAGGCTCATCATGTTGCCGGGGGCGAACATCGCGACCAGCTTCTGCCAGTTGGAGTTGAGGTAGTTCACCCCGTTGGGCGAGATCCGCAGGTTGATCGCGTTGTCGGTCTTCGGCCCGGTGTAGCGGCCCTGCGGCAGCGGGGTCAGACACGAGCAGGCGCTGCCGGTGCCCCCGCAGCTGAGGGCGAGGGTCAGCCCGAGAGTGACCGCGACGAACTCGTGGAAGCGAACGGAGCGACGGGTCATGGGGGAGCCCTGCGAACCTGCTTTGGGAAGGCGGCCGAGAGACAGCCAGAGGAGTGTAGTCAGACTTCAGGTCAGCCCGCGAGCACGGGCAGCGAAAGCCCCGGACCCTCTTTCCGCAGTGCGTCATTGAGGCGCCCCGACCGGAAAGGCTCGAGGTCTACGGCCACGAAGGTGAAGCCCTGGGCCTTGATCGCGGCGTCGAGCCTGGCCCGGAACTGCGCCTCGAGCAGCAGCGGCAGCTCCTCCGCCGCCACCTCGAGCCGGGCGACTTCCCCATGAAAGCGGACCCGGAAGTTCTTCAGCCCCAGCGCGCGCACCGCCTTCTCGGCGGCGCCGACCTTGTTCAGCCGCTCGACGGTGACCTGGGTCCCATACGGCAGCCGGGAGGCGAGGCACGCCATCTGCGGCTTGTCCCAGGTGGGCAGCCCCAGCCGCTTCGACCAGGCGCGGATCTGATCCTTGGTGAGGCCGGCCTCGGCCAGGGGGGAGAGCACGAAGTGCTCGTTGGCCGCCTTGTGCCCGGGGCGGTAGTCCTGCTTGTCGTCGGCGTTGAAGCCGTCGAGCACCGCGGCGAAGCCCAGGGCGGCGCAGGCCTTGTCGGTGAGGGTGTAGAGCTCGGTCTTGCAGAAGTAGCAGCGGTTGGAGGAGTTGGCGGCGTAGCGCGGATCCTCCATCTCGTGCGACTCGACCAGCTGGTGCCGAGCGCCCAGTGAGGCGGCGAGCGCCCTGGCCTCCTCGGCTTCGTCGGCCGAGACCGAAGGCGAGAGGGCGGTGAGGGCGACGCACTGCTCGCCCAGCTCCTCCACCGCGATCTTGAGCACGAAGGTCGAGTCGACGCCGCCCGAGAAGGCGACCAGCGCCGAGCCCAACCCGCGAATCCGTGCGCGCAGCGCCTGTACCGCCGTCTGCGAGCTGGCACAGAGCGCTTCGACGTCCAGCTGCAAGGCTCAGCGCCCCTTGCGCTTGCTCGCCTTCGGCTTGGCAACCCGGGCCGCGCGCGCCGCCGGACGGGCCGCCTTGCGGGCACCCTTCGCGCCCTGGCGAGCGGCCTTCTTCACCAGCTTCTGGGGCTTCATCTTGGTGCCGGTGATGATCTTGAGCTCTTCGGCGGTCATGAAGGACAGGTCGAGTAGCGCCTGGAACACCTTCATCGCGCCGGCCTCGACGCCTTCGTGGTCGGAGTGGATCACCACTTCGGCCGAGTTCGGCGGCTCGTACGGCTCGGTGATGCCGATGAAGTTCGGGATCTCGCCCGAGAGCGCCTTCTTGTACTTGCCGGTGGTGTCGCGGGCGATCAGCTTCTCGGTCGGGCAGTCGACGTAGACCTCGACGTAGCGGCCAATCGCGCGGCGGTTCTCTTCGCGCACGCCCTTGTAGGGGGTGACCGCGGCGACGAGGGTGCAGACGTTGTTGCGGGTCAGCAGGTCGGCGACGAAGCCGAGGCGGCGGCCGATCAGCTGGCGCTCCTCTTTGACGTCCCCGCCGATGTCCTTCCACAGCTCGTCCTGCAGCTCCTCTTCGTCCAGGACTTCCACGTTCCGGCCGACCTGGCGGAGCCGAGCCGCGAGGTAGTTCGCCGTCGTCGTCTTTCCCGCCCCCAACATCCCCGTCAACCAGACCGTGAAGCCGCCAATCTGCGCCATGTCTACTCCTGAGAAAGGTCCACTAAAAATCGGGGCCTTATAGTACATCTGACCTTTTTTGAACAGGCTCAGATGTCAACTTCCAAAACATCGCAAGCAACTGATCAGACGGGGGTTTTCAACGAAGAGGTAAGCGGGGCTTCCACGAAGTCGCTTCCACTCCATCTGAACAGCGCCGACCGGGCAGTTCGTCCCTGGTCGATCGCGACCACCAGGTAGGCGGTGTCGGGCAGCAGCGGTTGGCCGTCGGGGGCCGCCATCGCCTGGTCCTCGGCCGAGAAGTAGGCGCCGACGTCACAGTGGGAGTGGAAGATGCAGCTCAAGCGCGCCTGGCGGGCGTCGGCCGCCTGGCTCAGCCGGTGAAACTCCATCGGGCTGAAGAGGTAGGCGGTGCGGTTGGTGCGCGGGTAGGTGGCGGGATCCCGGGAGTGGTACTTGTCGTAGACGTTGGCCATCGGGTGGACCCGGTAGGTCCCATCGGGCTCCTCGAACACCAGGCCGCAGCCCTCTTCCGGGTAGCAGGACTCGAGGTGGCGGGTGATCTCGGTCAGGTCGGCGATCATCGGTAGGGAAACCTCGGGGCGGGCCGGCCGGGCTCGAAGTAGCGGTCGGCCCGATCGCAGAACACCGCCACCACCCTGCCCTTTTCGCCCTGCTCGCTCAGCTCGCGCGCGAGCTGGTACGCGCCGGCCAGCGCCGCGCCGGAAGAGTGGCCGACCGCGAGGCCCTCGTCCTTGAGCAGCCGGTCGGTCATGTCCCAGCCGGCGTCGGTGGTGATCGACAGCTTACGGTCGTGGAGCGCCGGGTCGTAGATCGGCGGGATGATCGAGCTGCCCAGGTGCTTGAGCCCCTCCAGCCCGTGCATCGGCTCGGCCGGCTCGACGGCGACGATCTGGATCGCGGGGTTGAGCTCCTTGAGGCGCCTGCCGGTGCCCATCACCGTGCCGGTGGTGCCCAGGCCGGCGACGAAGTGGGTCAGCTTCCCGCCGGTCTGCTCCCACAGCTCAGGGGCGGTGGTGAGGTAGTGGGCGCGGGGGTTCGAGGGGTTGCTGTACTGG
The DNA here is from genome assembly GCA_018262385.1 of Myxococcaceae bacterium. Taxonomy (GTDB): domain Bacteria; phylum Myxococcota; class Myxococcia; order Myxococcales; family Myxococcaceae; genus JAGSPQ01. The sequence continues at coordinate 3,128 of JAGSPQ010000583.1, forward strand.
TCGGGGTAGAAGTAGCGGTCGGCCCGATCGCAGAACACCGCCACCACCCTGCCCTTTTCGCCCTGCTCGCTCAGCTCGCGGGCGAGCTGGTACGCGCCGGCCAGCGCCGCGCCGGAAGAATGGCCGACCGCCAGGCCCTCGTCCTTGAGCAGCCGGTCGGTCATGTCCCAGCCGGCGTCGGTGGTGATCGACAGCTTACGGTCGTGGAGCGCCGGGTCGTCCATCTGGAGCGCCGCGCGATCCTTCACGCTGCCGCCGGGGTTGAAGTACTCGAGCTTGGCGAACAGCTCGACCCCCGGGGTGTCGCGCCCGATCCGCTCGAGCTTCAGCAGCGGGGTGTTGCCGACCAGCTCGGCCAGGCTCGCCACTTGCCGCTTCACCCGTGGTCCTCGCAGCGCAGCACCGACAGCGGCAGCCCCTGCAGCCGCAGCGCGCCGAGGGTGTCGGCCAGGCCGAGCACGATCCGCTGCCAGGCGAGCGCGCCGAGCGCCTCGAGCGCCACCGGGGGCGGCTTTTGACTCAGCGCACGGACGGTGCGGACGAAGCAGCCGAAGCAGCCGTCGGCGCGAAAGACCACCCCGTCGCCTCCGACCGCGACCGCCAGCCGCTGATCGGCGGGGAACTCGAACGGGACCCGCGCCACCAGCCCGGCCGGAGCCGCGCTGGGCACCGCGTCGGGGTTGAAGTCTTCGAGGCTGGAACCGGCGAAGAAGCCGGCAGTGGTGCGGGTGTGCACCGGGCTGCCCCCGGCGGCGAGATAGGCGGCGGTGACGGGCAGCCCATGGACGAGCACCGGGGCGGCCAGCAGCGCCTGCTGCCCTCGCCCGCCGACCGGCTGGAGCAGCACCTGCCGGGCGTAGCGCTGAATCTGGGCTTCGGTGAGCGTGTCAGCCTCCGGCGATGGCGGGGATGATCGACAGCGTGTCGGCGTCGGTGACCGGCGTCTGGAGGTTCTGGAGGAACCGGATGTCTTCGTCGTTGTGGAAGACGTTCACGTAGCGCTTGAGGCCGCCCTTGTCGTCGAACAGCCGGGTGCCGATCCCGGGGCAGGTCTGCTCGAGCCCGCGCAGGACGTCCCCGACGGTGGCTCCCTCGACCTTCACCTCGGCCAGGTTCTGGGTGTAGCTGCGAAGCGGAGTCGGAATGCGGACGATGGGCATGAACAGGTTCCTTGGGGGTCAGGCGCGAATGAGCAGGCGGCTCTTCCCCTCGCCCGCCTCGATGCAGAGCACTTGATGGCCGTCTTCCCGCGCGCTCCGGGGGACGTTCTTCAGCGGCTCCTCGCCGGTCAGCCACACCTCGAGGACGCCGCCGGCGGCGAGCCGCTCGAGCGCCAGCTTCACCCGGACGTAGGTCATCGGGCAGACCTCGGCGGTGATGTCGACGGAAGCATCAGGAATCACGCCGTCACTCATTAGCGAAGTTCAGCCCCTGCCGCACGCCTGACAATCGGCCGCTTTCTCGAGCCGGACCTGGCGCGCCCGGAAGGCGAGCCCGTCGACCAGGTGCAGCAGCGCCTCGCCCGGCACCGGGTTGGGGGTGAGGGCCAGCTGGGCCTGCAGGCCGCCGATCACCCCCGCCATCGAGCCGAGGACGCCGGCCTGGGCGCAGCTGGGCGCCTCGTCGGGAGGTCCGTCGAACAGGCAGCGCAGGCAGGGGCCGTCGGGCTGGATCCGCATCGCCTGGCCGGTCATCCGCAGCACCCCGCCGTAGACCAGGCTCTTGCGGGTGCGCACGGCGGCGTCGTTGAGCATGAACTTCGCCTGCGCGTCGTCGGTGCCGTCAATCACCACGTCGTGCAGCTCGAACAGCGGGTCGACGTTCTGGGCGGTGACCCGGGTCGACAGGCTCACCACCTGGAGCGCGGGAAAGAGCGCGCGGATCTTCTCCGCCGCCGAGTCGACCTTCAGCCGGCCGACGTCGCCGGGGTGGTGCCACGGCTGGCGGTGGAGGTTGGTGAGCTCGACCACGTCGTAGTCGACCAGGGTCAGCAGGCGGGCGTGGGGCGCGAGGGCGAGCGAGGCCGGGCAGCCCAGGCCCCCGACGCCGATCACCAGGGCCTTCACAGCTGCTCCGCCACGCTGAAGGAGCGCTCTCCGGTGTCGGCGGCGAGCGCGCAGACCCGGGCGTCCGGCCCCAGCGCCTGGGCGACCCGACAGGCAGCCTCGACGCCCGCGGCGGTGCCGGCCGACAGCAGCAGCCCTTCTTCCCGGCCCAGCCGCTCGCGCATCTTCCACGCGGTGAGGTCGTCGACCCACTCGGTCGAGCTGACCAGCCCCGGGTCGAGCAGCAAGGTCAGCTCCTGGGGAAGGACCCCGTGCTGGCGGTGGGGACGCCAGGCCTCACCGAAGGGCCGCACCGCGACCAGCAGGACCTGGGGGAACTTCGCGCGCAGCAGCCGGCCGATCGCGCTCAGCGTGGCGCCGGTGGCGACCGGGGCGACGAAGGCGTCGATCCGGTCCAGCGCGGCGAGCAGCTCGCGGCCCACCTCGGCCATCGCCTCCGGCCGCGCGCCGGGGAACCGATCGCTGAGCACCTCGCCGGCCTGGCGGGCGGCGGCGAGCGCGCCGGCGCCTCCGCCGGCGAACGGGGTGAGGATCACCTTCGCCCCGTAGGTGATCAGGCTCTGGCGCACCTCGAGCGGGGTGTCTTCGGGCAGGTACGCCTCGACCGCCCGCCCCCGCAGCGCGCCCTGCATCGCCACCGCGACCGCCAGCGCTCCGTCGGCCGCTGCCCGCCACACCCCGTCCCCGTCCCCGTCTGCGGCGGCCCGGGCCAGGTGCCGGGCGACCCGATCCATCACGGTGGCGTTGGGGCTGCGGGTCTCGAGCTTGAGCCAGACGGCGCCGCAGCCCGCGGGCACCAGCCGCTGCAGCTTCACCACCGGAGTGTCGCGGGCCTGCTCGTCGATCACGGCGGGTGGGTTTACCCGATCCGCCGATGGGAACCTTCGTCGAATGCGGCCGGTACCTATAGACTGGAGGCCCGCACGTGGTTGACCCGTCAGACAACTCGCTGGACCCCGCCGGCAATGATCGCCGGGCCCGCGTGCGCGCGGTGCTCGAGAAGCGGCGGCTGACCCAGAACCTCTCGCCCCAGGAGGCCGCCTCGTCCTGGATGCAGGAGCGGTTCGTCGCCCGGGCCCGCGCGCTCTTCTACGCGCGGATGATGTTCCTCACCCTCGGCCTGCTGATCCTGGCGGTGCCGGTGTGGCGCCACTACTTCGGCATCGCCGGGCCGTTCGCGTTCGCCGGGTACTTCGCGATGCTGCTCTACAGCGTCGCCAACTACATGGTGCTCGATCACCCGAAGGCGGGGCGGATCGTCAGCTACGTCACCCTCTGCCTCGACCTGTGCTTCCTGGTGGTGCTGATCGCCAAGCCGCAGACCGGAGGAGGGCTGCAGAGCCCGCTGCTGGCGACCCAGCTGCTCTTCACCACCCTCTTCGCCCTGCTCTACCCCAAGCCGCTGGCGATCCTGCCGCCGCTGCTGGCGCTGCTGATCACCACCCGGCTCGACCTGCTGCTGGGGCGCTCGCCCACCGCGGTCGAGGTGCTGACGCTGATGTGGTACCTCGCGCTCAACTTCATCATCATCTACGTGCTCGTCTACCTGAACGAGCGCGAGGTCAGCGCGCACAAGGAGGTCGTCGAGCTGCAGGGCGACCTGAAGGAGCTGGCGGTGGTCGAAGAGCGCAACCGGCTCGCGCGCGAGATCCACGACGGGCTGGGCGCCAGCCTCTCGAGCCTGATCATCCAGGCCGAGTACCTGCAGACGATGGCGAAGGACGAGGCGCTGCTCAAAGAGATCGGCGAGCTGAAGGCGAGCGCAGAAGAGAGCATCGAAGAGCTGCGCCGGTCGCTGAAGATGATGCGCGAGGACTTCGACCTGGGGGTCGGGCTCG
>JAGSPQ010000584.1 GCA_018262385.1 Myxococcaceae bacterium
CCGTCGTCGCCTCCGCCTCCACCACCGCCGACTCCGCCGTCGTCCCCTCCACCGCCGACTCCGCCATCGTCGCCACCACCGACTCCGCCGTCATCGCCACCACCACCTCCGCCCCCGGCGCCACCGCCGCCGCCGCCGACTCCGCCGTCGGAGCGGACACAGGTCCGGGTCAGCGGATCACAGGTGAAGCCGTCGATGCACTCGGTGCTCGAGGTGCAGGGATAGACCCGAGAGAGCGCCTGGGTGCCGCATTGGCAAGCCGTCAGAGTGAGCGCAACGGCGACAGCAAGGGAGCGAAGCACCTGGCGAGACTACAGCTTGAGCACCTTCTTGGTCAGTTGCCCTGCTTTGACCTCGACCTCGATCGTGACACTCAGCTTGCGTTCTTCATTGACCAGTCGCAGCTGGTGGCGCCCGGCGGTCAGCGGCACCTCGACCAGCGGCGTGTCGCCGAGCTGGCGGTCTCCCTCGAAGACGTGGGTCCAGGGGTCGGTGCTCAGGGTGAGCCGGCCCTTGGCGGCAGCGACCTTCGGGGCGACCCCCGCGACCACCGGCTCGAGGCTGATCACCAGCCGCTGCCTCTCGCCGGGGCCGGCCACCTTCACCACCCGCTTCACCGAGGTGTGTCCGTCGAGGCTGGCCTCGAGCAGGTGCTCCCCCGGCTCGACCGGACTGATCGTGGTCGGCGCCACCCCTGCCGATTGCCCGTCGAGCCTCAGCGTCGCGCCGGCCGGTTGGGACTGAATCACCAGCTCCGCCGGAACGGCCGGTGGCGGCGCCTCGATGGGTTGGGGAATCGGAATCTCGACCACCGTGGCGGTCGAGCTGTTGTTGAGGACCAGGTAGCCGACCAGCCCGAGCCCGAGCACGCCGAGGCCAAGCAGCGTGCCCAACACCCCCATCATCGCTCCCGCCCCGCTGGCTGCCCCGATCGGTGTCGCTCCGGGCATCGACCGATCGGTCGGCGGCTTGATCACCTCGCCGGCGCCCATCGGGGTCAGATCTCCCCGGTTCGCCTTCTCGATCAGCTGGGTGCGCCGGGCAATCCGGTCGGAGAACAGCTGGTGCATCAGGGCGCCCAGTTCGCTGTTGGTGGGCCCGCCGCCCTGGGTGCGCAGCCAGTGTTCGAGCGCGCTCTTGAACTCGGTCGCGTTGCTCCAGCGCGCCTGCGGGTCCTTGGCGAGCGCCCGCATCACCAGCCCGGCGAGCGCTTCGGGGACTTCCGGGCTTCGCTCGCGCAGCTCGGGAACCGGAGCGGGGCCGATCAGCGCGGTGAGCTGCTCGACCTGATCCTCGAACGGCCACAGCCGCTTGTGGCTCAACAGCTCGTAGAGCACGACTCCGATCGCGAAGAGGTCCGCGCGGCCATCGATCCCCCGCGCAGTGGCGACCGCCTGCTCGGGAGCCATGTACGCGAACTTCCCCTTCAGCTGTCCGCCCGAGGTCTGGACGCTGCGGTTGGCAGCCTTGGCGATGCCGAAGTCGACCAGCTTCACCTGGCCGTCGTAGGTGAGGACGATGTTCTGCGGCGAGACGTCGCGGTGCACCACGTTGAGCGGCTGGCCGTTCACCCCCACCCGGGCATGCGCGTGCGCGAGGCCATCGAGCGCGGCGACGGCGATCTGCACCGAGAAGGTGAAGCCGAGCGGAGTGCCCTGCTTGAGCGCGGTGCGCGCGACCGCCGCGACGTGCTCGCTCGGCAGGTACTCCATCGCGATGTAGTAGGCGCCGGCGCACTCGCCGAGGTCGTGCACCTGGACGATGTTCGGGTGGTTGAGCTGGGCGGCGATCCGCGCCTCGTCGAGGAACATCTCGACGAACGACGGATCCGACGAGAACGCGTCGAGGATCCGCTTGATCACCACCACCTTCTCGAACCCACGCAGGCCGCCCTGGCGGGCGAGCCAGATCTCCGCCATCCCCCCGGTGGCGAGCTTTGCGAGGAGGGTGAAGCGGCCAACCACCGCCCCCGGGACCCAGGAAGCGACGGCCTTCTCGCGGGCCGCGAGAGAATTCTCCATGAAGCGCTGATTGAATCTTCAGCTTGGTACACTTGCAACCAATGCGATTGGGCAGCCTCATTCTTGTTCTCTCCCTTCCGGCCTTCGCCGGCCCCAACCCCTCGCTCGAGAAGGCGGCGAAGGCGCTGGGCGAGCTCAACTACGTCGAGGCGAACCGGGCGGTGGACGCCGCGCTGAAGCTGCCGGGCAACGATCGCGAGACGCTGCTGAAGATCTTCGAGCTGCAGGCGATCGTGCTGGCGACGCTCAACCAGTCCGCCAGAGCGACCCAGGTCTTCGAGCAGCTGCTGAGCCTCAACCCCGGCTTCGCGCTGACCGGAAACCACCCGCCGCGGGTGAGCACGGCGTTCTACGAGGCACGCGCGTGGGCGGAGAAGCAGGGAGCGCTCGAGGCCCGGCCGCTCGACGCGCTGCTCGAGCCGGGAAACGTGAAGGCGGTGCGGGTCGAGGTGACGAAGGATCCGGCGAAGCTGGTGAAGAAGGTCCGCTTCCACTTCGCGGGAGCACAGGTGGTGAGCCCGGTGGTCGCCGGCATCGCCAGCGCGGCGCCGAAGCCACCGGCCGCCGAGGTGAGCTGGTGGGCGCAGCTGCTGGGAGATCGGGACGCGGTGCTCACCGAGGTGGCCTCGGCGGCCGAGCCGCGCAAAGAGACCGCGCCGCCGAAGCCGGTGGTGGAGAAGGCGCCCGAGAAGCCGCAGCCCGTCGCCCAGGCTCCGGCCCAGCCGCCGCCGGATGCGCCGGTGGTCACGCCCCCACCCCCCGTCCCGCCGCCCGAGCCGGCCGCGCCTCCGCGGGTGAAGGCCCAGGCGCGGAGCCAGCCGATCTCGACGGGCCGGATCGCGGCGGTCGGGCTGATTGGCGCCGGGGCGATCTGCGCGGGGCTGGGGATCGGCTTCGGGGTGATGGCCAACGGCACCCGGGCCCAGGTCGACAACGCTCCGACCAACAGCGCCGGCCAGGTGACGAACATGACCCAGCGCCAGGCGCTCGAGCTGGACGGGAAGCAGCGGTTCCAGGCGACGGCGTCGAACGCCTTCTTCATCTCGGCGGGGGCCCTCGCGGTGGGCGGCGCAGCGCTGTTCTTCTTGAGCGGCTCGAACGACACCCTGGCGATCATCCCCACCGGCCCGGGGATCGCGGTGGCCGGCACGCTGCCGTCCGGGTGGTAGTCGCCTCGTTGTGACCAGCGAGCCGCGAGTCTCGGTGCTGCTGCCGGTCCGCGATGCGGAGGCGACGGTGGCCCGGGCGGTCACCGACATCCTCGGCCAATCGATGCCGGCGCTCGAGCTGATCGCGGTGGACGACGGCTCGACGGACGCGAGCGCGGCGGTGCTCGAGGGGCTCGCGCGGAGCGACCCGCGGCTGCGGGTGCTGCGGGCGGAGCGGCTCGGGGTGGTGCACGCGGCGAACCTCGCGCTGAGCCAGGCGCAGGCTCCGCTGATCGCGCGGATGGACGCCGACGACCAGTGCGACCCCCGCCGGCTCGAGCTGAGCGTGGCCGCGCTCGAAGCCGACCCGTCGCTGTGCGGCGTCGGCACCCAGGTCGAGGTGTTTCGCGACGACTGCCCGGTGAGCCCCAACCTCCAGCGCTATGCCCAGTGGCTCAGCTCGCTCACCACCGCCGAGGCGCTCCATGCCGATCGGCTGGTCGAGAGCCCGCTGTGCAACCCGAGCATCACCCTGCGGCGCGAGGCGTTCGAGTGGGCCGGCGGCTGGCGAGAGGGAGACTTCCCGGAAGATTGGGAGCTGTTTCTGCGGCTGCTGCAGAGCGGCAGAAGGTTGCGCTGCATCGAGCCCCGGCTGGTGCGCTGGCGGGATCACGACCGCCGGGTGACCCGCACCGATCCGCGCTACGGGCTCGAGCGGCACCTCGATCTGAAGGCGCGGTTCCTCGC
>JAGSPQ010000585.1 GCA_018262385.1 Myxococcaceae bacterium
GACGAACCCGCGCGAGAGGGTGTGGTACCCGCGCAAGAAGTAGCGCGAGTGGGGTGCGCCAGGCTCGGTGCGGGTGACGATCGACATGACGCCCGGTCGTTTACTCCACTGCGCCAGGGTGGGAAATGCGGGTTTCCATTCGCGGCAGCGTCGGCGATATTCGAGCGCAGCCGGCAGGACTCGGGGGTGAGCGCGCCCGAGGAGCACTGACGCAGTGGCGGGTGTAGCCTCCCGCTCATGATCCCGCGCCTCACCCTGGTGCTCGTGCTGTCTCTCGCCGGTGCCGGCTGCAACTGCGGGTCGACGCTCACCATCCGAACCGACGGCGGGATGGGCAGCGACGGCGGAGGCGGCAAAGACGGTGGCGGGGGTGGCACCGGCGGAGGCGGCGGCGCGGACGGCGGCGCCTGCGGAGTCCTCTCGGCGACGGTGCGCGACTTCAAGGAGGCCCACCCCGACTTCGAGGAGGGGTACCCCGGAGGCTCGGATCCCGGGATCGTCAAGGCGACGCTGGGCGCCGACAGCAAGCCGGTCTACGCGCCCGCGACCAACACCCCGATGACCTCCGGCAAGGCGAACTTCGACCAGTGGTACCGCAACGTCGGCGGAGTGAACCAGGCGTTCACCATCCCGCTGCCGCTCACCCCCACCACCCCCGGCGTGTTCGTCTTCGACAACGCCGCCTTCTTTCCGCTCGACGGCCAGGGGTTCGGCAACGAGGGCAACCCCCACAACTTCCACTTCACCACCGAGATCCACGCCACCTTCCTCTACAAGGGCGGCGAGCAGTTCACCTTCCGCGGCGATGACGACGTCTGGGTGTTCATCAACAAGCGGCTGGCGATCGATCTCGGCGGGATTCACCAGGCGCAGACGGGGACGATCAACTTCAACGCCCGCGCCGCCGAGCTGGGGATCGTGGTCGGCAACACCTACGCCTTCGACGTCTTCCACGCCGAGCGGCACACCACCGAGTCGAACTTCCGGATCGAGACCTCGATCGACTGCTTCGTCCCGGTGACGATCAACTGACCTAGGCCGGCTGGAGGAAGCGCCCGGCCGCCAGGTGCTCGATCACCTCTTGCGCCGAGGCGCTGTCGAGCCGGGCGCTCGACCGCAGCCGGGTCAACGCGGCATCCACCCGGGTCGGGCGCTCGAAGGCGGCCAGCACCGCCAGCAGCGCGGCCCCCGCTTCGCCCTGCTCGAGCAGCGGGTCGGAGAAGCGGCGCGGGCTCAAGGACGGCGCGCACGCCAGCCCCATTCCGTTCACCGACCGGATCACCGTCACCGGCTCGCGCGCCACCTTCAGCGGCACCCGGTACCTGCCGATCGACTTGTTCTGCAGCCGGGTGCGTCCGTCGACGTCGAAGGCGCCGCGGGCCGCCGCGTGCTTGCGCACCGTCGCTTCGAGCTGCTCGGAGGTGCGCTGCACCGAGGCCTCGAGCGCCGGGTCGCCAAAGCGCAGCATCGGCACCGTCCCGTCGCCGCCGGCGTCGCGCTGGGCGAAGTAGGAAAGGAACTCGGGGAAGTTGCGCGCCTCGCTCTTCATCTCGAACCGCTCGGGGTGCTCGGTGACCAGCGCGCCCGGCTGGGCCTCGAGCCGCTGGTAGCCGATCGCGCAGCCGAGGCTGATCACGTGCTCGACCAGGCGGCGCTCCTGCTCGAGGGTGACCTCGCTGGCGTAGGGGAGGCCGGCGATGCCCGAGATCTCCAGCTCGAGGTTCGGGTGACGGCGGCAGTCCTCGATCACCTCCATCAGCTCGCGATCGGTCGGGCAGGGCTTGAGCAGCCCGCGCTTGATCAGCCCCAGCCGCTGCGCTTCGGAGAAGCAGCCGATGTCGAGCACCATGAAGACCCGGCGAAAGGTCCGCGCCAGCGTGTCGACCAGGTCGCGGGGCGGCACTCCCCACAGGAAGTAGGTGGTCGAGTGCTGCGACAGATCGACGCCCGCCCAGGCGCGGTCGAGGAAGGCCCCCGAGCTGCCGGCGAAGTCGTAGCGCAGCTGCCACGTCCGCGGAGCGATCTCCCGGTGATCGCGCAGCACGCTCTCTTCCGGGCGCAGAAACGGCTTCGCCCGGCCGAAGGTGGCCTGCTGGATCCCCCGGGTGCCGCCGCAGTAGACGCAGTTCTCGCCGCACCCTTTGCCCGGCGCGACCCAGCCCGAGAAGGAGTGGAGGTCCAGCTTGCTGAGGAAGATCTCGTCGAAGTGGGAGTAGTAGACGTCCTCGCTTTTGGTGCCCTGCACGTAGGCCAGCGGCGCGCGCCTGGGGATCTCTGCCCCGGTGCGGGTGACCACGTTGGGCGGTGACGCGTCGCCCCGGCACAGCGCGAGCAGCGGGGCCTCGCCGTCTCCCAGCACCACGTGATCGATGCAGTCCCACCCGAGCAGGTCCTTCCAGTAGTAGGCGGCGGTGTTGCCGCCGAGCGCGATCTGCACCTCGGGGTCGATCTTCCGCAGCGCCTTGGCGATCAGCTGCGCGCGCGCCACGTGGTGAAACCACTTCAGGCTGATGCCGACCAGGCGGGGGCGGACGTGGGCCAGCAGCCGGGCGAGCTCGCGCTCCAGCTCGGCTTCCGACTCGTCCCCGTCGTAGAGGCGGACCCAGGCCTCGATCCCATGCCGCCGCAGGTAGCCGGCCAGGTAGAGGATCCCGCACGTCGCCTCGCCGGTGCCGGCGCCGATCAGCAGCACCGGCGAGAGCACCCGCGGGCCTCCGTTCGCAGGGCGGCGTTGGCTCGGTCGAGGGTGGGGAGGCATCGGACGATCGACACTCTGGCGCACCCTGCATTCCAGAGCGACTTCCGATCTCGGGCCCCGTAGGATCCACGCCTGCCCCGCCCCGCGCTGCTGGTTGGAGTGACCCTCTGCTGCTGCGTCGCGGTGACGCCTCGCAGCGCGCTGGTCCAGAACGACACCGGGGACGACGAGCTCACCGCCCTCGCCTCCGACGCGCTGGCCGAGCAGCTGAAGGCCAACGGGATCGCGGCAGAGGACTTCGAGCTCAAGGCCCGGCTGGAAGAGCTGGCCGGGGGCGGCCTCGAGATCCAGATCCTCTGCTCCGGGCGGGCCGACCACCTGCTCAAGGCCCGGGTCCAGGTGAAGGCGCGCGGGGCGTCGCCCCGGAAGCTGCTCCGCCCGCTGATGGGGGAAGCGGCGAGGAACCTGGCGGCCGACTGCCGCTGAAAACCCAAAGCCCCCGATCGCCGCGAAGCGATCGAGGGCGCTGGGCTCAGCGACGGCTGAAGCGGGTTACGGGCAGGTCGCCGGCCTGGCGAACGACTCGGTCGGGACGACCTTCGAGCCCTGAAGGCGGGTCTTCGCGCCCACCCCCACGCCGTACTTGGCGAAGGCGCTCCAGACCAGGCACTGACGCCCGACGCCGCGGGCAGCGATCGACTGCAGGATGCCGTCGCGCATCGTCTCGAAGTAGGGGCCGGCCGGGGTGTAGTGCATCCCGTCGACGAGGTCGGCGAGCAGGGTCTGCTTCGAGATCCCGGCCGCGGTGTAGTTCAGGTACAGCTGCCAGCCGATCGCGCCGTAGACCTCACCGTCGTAGTGGACCTCGGTGCCGGTGACGCTGGAGAAGGTGCGCGGGAAGTTGGTGTACGGCGCGGCGCGAATGCCGATCGAGTTGCTGAAGGAGTACTCGCCGACCCGGTCGTCCTCGTTCATCAGGATCGCGAACACGTCGCTCATCCCTTCGCCGATCGCACCCGGGACCGCGCCGCTCATCCGGCCGATCATCCGCCAGGTCAGCCCGTGGGCGTACTCGTGGAACACGATGTCGGCGTCGACGTCGCCATCGCGCATCAGCGGCGCGGTGGGGCTGAGCCGCGCGGTGCCGGTGGTGGGCAGCGCCGCCCGCAGCGCCGCTGCGTCGGACTGGCCGATGAACAGCGAGGAGACGGTGATGGTGGTGTCGGTGCCGCCCATGCTCATCAGCGAGTCGCCCGCGTTGTTGGCGACGATCACCGCGGTGGCGCCGGCCAGCTGCGCGTTCTTCACCTTGACCGTGAACGAGCAGACGCCGCGATCGGCCAGCGCGATGTTCCCGGCCACCTGCGCCGCGTTGGTCAGCGCCTCGCAGCCGTCATTCGCGGCGCCCGTGGCGTCGGTCGCGAGCACGATGTTGCCGCTGACTCCGGTGGCGGTGAACGCCGGCCCGAACTCCGCGCCGGCCGCCAGGTAGTCGCCGCCCGGGGTGGCGAGCTGGTGGGTGCCCACTCCGTTCCAGAGGTACATCTGCATCCGGCCCGCCTGCCCGTCGCGCGGGGTGGCGAAGTTGGCGTTGTCGGTGCCCGAGCCGTCCTGCGCCTCGGCCTTGACCGCGTCGGCGCCCCTGCCGCCCTTGCCGAAGTTGTTCGTCTGGAAGTTGCCCGACGCCTCGTTGAACCCGGCGGCGTAGAGCGCGTCGTGCGCGACGTTGTTCAAGTAGAAGAGGTTCGCGATCGCGACTTCCCGGTTCGACGAGGTCGAGGGCTGGGTGGTCAGGCTGGCGGTGGTGAGGAAGTCCCCGGTGGTCACGCTCGCCCCACCCGGGTCGGCCGCGTTGTTCGCGTCGGTGTCGAGGTAGGTGTTGACGTTGTTGCCGACGATGTTGGTCGTCTTCTGGGCGCCCGACAGCCAGCCGGCAGGAGACTGGGCGTTGCCGGCGCCGGGGCCTGCGAGCACGGTCTGCGCTCCAGCGGTGGGGCTGTTGGGGAACACGTTGTAGCTGTCGGAGTTGGTGCGGTTCTCGACGTCGAGCACCCGCCCGTCGCCGCTGACCAGGGTGAGGTGGAGCTGGTTGCCGCGGGTGGTCCACGTCTCGACCAGGAAGCCGGTCTGAAGCTGGCCCGCCGAGGTGGCGATCGCCACCCGCTCGACGGTCGGCTCCGCGTGGAAGATCTCGCCGCGCAAGAACGAGGTGACGTTGCCTTCCCGGCTCACCGCCGCCGGGGCCCGGACGCCCGGGTGCAGCGCGGCGAGCGCGATCGCCAGCGCCTCCTGCTCGGTCAGGCGGGTCCTGGCCAG
>JAGSPQ010000586.1 GCA_018262385.1 Myxococcaceae bacterium
CGGGACGTGCGAAGGCACCACCTCGGGAAGCTGGCTCTCCAGGTCAAGCGAGCCTGAGCGCGGCTGCTGCGGGTCAGCCCAGCCCGGCGCGACGTTCCAGCCGCGGCAGGGTGATGGTGAACACGGCGCCGCGGTCGGTGGGCGGGCCGAGCTCGAGCCGGCCGTTGTGTTCCTGGATGATGCGGGCGGCGATCGCCAGGCCCAGCCCGGTGCCGGAGGCCTTGGTGGAGACGTACGGCTCGAACAGCCGGGCGCGGAGGTCGGCGGGAACTCCGGGCCCCTCGTCCTCCACCTCGATCACCGCCTCGTCCCCGGGACAGCGGACGGTGAGGGTGACCGCGCCGCCCTTGCCGGTGGCGGTCATCGCCTCCTCGGCGTTCTTGATCAGGTTCACCAGCACCTGGGTCAGCTGATCGCGATCGGCCTCGACCTGGGCTCCGGTCTCCAGCTTCGGCACGTAGGTGATCAGCGGCGAGCTGGCGCCGTCGATCGGATGAGGGGCGTAGAGGGTGAGGATCTGCCGGCACAGCTCGGCGAGGTCGAGCTTCGCGAGCGTGGGCCGGGGCAGGCGGGCGAAGCGAGAGAACTCGTCGACGATCCGCTTGAGCCGATCGACTTCTTCCAGCACCGCGACCGCGCTCTCCTTGAACAGCGCCTTGAACTGCGGGTTGTCCCTGTCGCTGGCGGCGATCAGCGTCTCGAGCGACATCCGGATCGGCGTCAGCGGGTTCTTGATCTCGTGCGCGACCCGCCGCGCGACTTCCTGCCAGGCGGCGATCCGCTCGCTCGCCACCAGCTTGTCGGTGGTGGCCTTGAGGTCGACCGTCATCTGGTTGAACGTCTGCACCAGCGCCTTCAGCTCGCCGGTCGCGCGCTCTTCGACTTTGACGTTCAGCTCGCCCCCGGCGATCCGGCGGGCGGCGTCGGTGAGCGCCTCGACCGGGCGGGTGACCCGGCGCGAGAGGACGAAGCCCACCGCCACCGAGAGCAGCAGGCCGAGCGCGGCGAGGGCGAGGAACGCGCGGAGGACTTCCTCGCGGGTGGCGATCAGATCCGCGCGCGAGAAGTAGAGCCGGACCTCGGCGATCGGCGCCCACGAGAGGGTGCGCAGGGTGGTCGGCTCGGCGGCGGTGCCGGCGGTGCCCAGCTGCTGCGGGCCGCTCCAGACCTCGACCCTCGCTCCGGTCAGCCGCGAGAGCTGCTGGGCGAGCTGCGCGTCGAGCAGGCTGCCGCCCACCGCCCAGACCCGGGTGTCGCCGTAGTCGAGCGCGCGGGAAGTGACCAGCGCGGGGCGCGGATGAAGCCCGCTCTCGTCCCGCAGCTCGACCTGCACCGGGACCAGGGTGCGGTCGGCCTGGGTGGCGGCAAACAGCGCCTCGTCGAGATCTCCCAGCCGGGCGGGAAGGTGGCCGGACGAGAGCGTGCGGCCGTCGGCGTCGAACAGGCTCAGCACCGACAGCCCCCGCGGCACCATCAGCGCGCCGGCGGCCGAGGTGAGCGCGGGAGGCGGAGGCGTCTTCGCCGCGTCGCGGGCGGCGTCCTCGAGCGCGGGACTGGACGCGAGCTCGTCCATCGCGCGCTGCACGTCGGCGCCCAGGCGCTGCACCGTCGCGTCGACGGCGACCATCTGCTGGTCGATGCGCCGCTCCTGCTGCCGCTGCAGCAGCGCCGAGAGGTTTCGCAGCGCGATCGGCACCACCGCGGCGACCTGCAGCAGCGACAAGCCGACGAAAGCCACCGCCAGCGTGGTCCGCAGCCGCATCAGTCCTGCCCCAGGAAGACGGAGTCGAGCAGCGGCAGCCCCTGGGCGTCGGTCTTCAGGTTCTGCACGTCCTTCGACGACTGGATGCCGAGCGCCTGCGCGTAGAGCGGAATCAGCGGCAGCTCGCTCCACAGCTTCTCGGCGAGGGTCTGCGCGGCGTGGGCGCGGGCCTTGTCGTCGGCGATCGCCCCGAGCGCGATCAGGCTCGGGCCGAGCTGATCGTGCCGGCCGCCCAGCTCGAGCGCGAGGGCGATTGCCAGCGAGGGGGTCGGAGGCACCAGCACCGACTGGAGCACCAGGTCGAGCTCGGCCGACCTCTCGCGCAGCTGCGAGCGCGACAGCGGCTTGAGCGCGATCCGGTAGCCCGAGGCGTGGAGCTTCACCTGCAGCCGTTCGGCGACCGCCCGGTGATCGACCAGCGCGGCGTCGTAGGCCAGGGTCAGCTCGCGCGGCGCCGCCAGCACAGCGGGCTTCGGCAGCCGCGCCGGATCCGCCATGCCCACCGCGAGCGGAGGCGGCAGCAGCTGCGGCATCGGGGCCGCCGGCGGCAGCACGAAGAAGCGGGTCAGATCCGTTCGCTCGATCGCCGACTCGAACGCCGCGCGGAAGCCGGGGCCGGCCTTGCCCGGGTTGAAGGCGAGGAAGGTGGCGTAGAGCAGGGCGCTGTCGTCCGCCGCCGTCCCCAGGCCGAGCGCGAGGTGGGTCTTGCGCTGCTGCAGCAGCCGCGCGGCAGTGCGGGCGTCGGTCGAACTGACGGTGAGCGCGTCTGTGAAAGGGCGGCCCTCGGGGAAGAAGACGTTCGCGGTGAAGACCTGGTTCACGAAGCGGTAGGGGCCGACGCCGGGCGGGGCGAGCGCGGGGTGGCACAGCGCCCGCTCGAAGTCGGGGAACGGGAAGGCGAGGGTCAGCTCGGTCGCGGTGGCGCTCTTCAGCGGCGCGAGCAGGGCGCGGTAGGGGGAGGCGCTGGCGGCGATTCGGGTGAGGTGGGCGGCCAGCTCGGCGGCCGAGAGCTCGGGGCCGCTGGCGCGGGCGAGGCCCGGACGCAGCAGGGCGCGCAGGGTGGTCGGGGTCGGGCGGGACAGCTCGGTGGAGAGGACCGGGGTCACTGCTCCGGAGCGCTCGACCCGGCAGAGCGGGCGGTTGAGCAGAGAGACGAGCGTCGCCTCGATCGGGGTGTCGGCGAGGAGCGGATCGGTCTCGACCGCCCGGGCGGCGGCGCCGATCTTCAGGGTGCCCCCGTAGCGGGCGCGGGATCCGGCCGGGGCGGGGAGGGCGAGCAGCAGCAGCACGGACAGCAGCGCCCGCGTCCCTCGACTCCGCTCGGGAGATATTGGGGTCACGGCGCGATCCTCCGCGCGAGGTGCAGCTCGCCCGTGCCGTCGGCGAGCCAGGAGCCGAGCACCACTTCTTCCGCGCCGTCGCCGTCGAGATCTCCCGCCGCGGCGCAGAGCACCCTTCCGCGCGGAGTCGTGCCGGACCACACCGGCGTGCCCTCCGACAGCGATCCGGCTCGCGCGGCGAGCGCCTCCACCGCGGCGATCGGGAGCACCTTCACTTCGTCGCCATCGGGGAAGGACCGCGCGGACGTCGCGAGCAGCTCGAAGCTCCCATCGCCATCGAGGTCGGCGATCACCGCCGCGCTCGGCGCCCCGGAGAAGACCGCGACGGGCGGGACTCCGCGGGTGATCGCTCCGGTGCCGTTGGCGAAGAGGAACAGCGAGCTGCCGCCGCGGCTGTTGGTGGTGGTCAGCGGAGCGGGCAGGGTGACCGGCTTGCCGAACCAGCTGGCCTCGGCGGCGAAGGCGTTGATTCCGGGCACCGCCTTGACCGTCACCCCGTCGAGCGCCAGCTCGTCGATCGGCCCGGCGGACTTGAGCGCTCCGGCCGCGAAGGTCAGCGCCTCGCCGTGGGCGCGCCGGCCCGAGAGCCAGGCGATGCGGCCAGGTTGGAGCGAGATCGCGCCGAAGGACTCGCGGGTCGGGCGGGCCGCGGGCGGCAGGCTGCGCAGATCCGCCCGGGCGATCGTCTTCCCATCCGCCGCCAGCACCAGCAGCTCGTCGTCGGTCAGCACCACGATCTCGCCCCGCTTGTCGCCGTCGAGATCCGCCACGGCAATCGCCGCCGGAGGAGCCGCGAGCCGGGCGAGCACGAGCGTCATCGCCTGCAGATCCGCGTCGACCGTCGCAGCCACTGCCGCCGCCGGCCCCGATCTCGTCGGCGTGCTCCCCGCCCAGAAGTTGACCCAGGTGGGCAGCACGTCTCCCCGGGCGACGAGGCGGGTGTTCTCGGCCGCCAGGCTCACCCGCACCAGCGAACGGAGATCTCTCTCGCGCGCCAGCCGCTCTGCCACCGCCGGGCTCGGCGCCTCGAGCACCACCGGCGAGAGCTTGCGCGCCGCGAGCTCGGCGGCGAGCAGGGAAGCAAACGCGCGGGCCAGCGCGGGGGTGGGGGCCTCGACGTGGATCGCGACTGGCGCTTCCGGGGTCGCGCGCGACGACTGCTCGGCCACCGCGCGCGCGAGCCGGGCCAGCGCAGGCTCGGGGTCGGCGGGGGCGGCGGTCAGCAGGAGGAGGACGAGCAGCAAGGGCGGAGTGAAGGCTACTGCCGCTTCCCGTCGTGGAGCAGGAACTCGTTCGGATCCACCTGCCCCGGCGGCGGCGCGTCGGCGGTCGGTGCCGTACCCTCGAGGAACCACTCGGTGCGCCCCGGCACCGACTTGCCCGCCAGCAGCCCGCTGACCGGATCGATTCGCTTCACCACCACTCCCTGCGGCGCCTCGAAGTCGCGCACCGGTAGGCCCTGGTGCGCGACCTTCATGAACTCCAGCCACACCGGCAGCGCGGCCTTCCCGCCGGTCTCTCCCGGCCCGAGCGGGGCGTGATCGTCGAACCCCACCCACGCCGACGCGACCAGCTCGGCGGTGTAGCCGCTGAACCAGGCGTCGCGGAACTCCTGCGCGGTGCCGGTCTTCCCGGCCGCGGGCCGGTCGAGCTCCCTCACCGCCGTCGCGGTGCCTTCCTCCACCACGCTGCGCATCATCGAGGTGGTCAGGTACGCGACCGCCGGCGGCAGCGTCTCTTCGAACGCCGCGTGGTGCTCTTCGAGGACGAGGCCCTTGCTGTCGGCGACCTTCACCAGCATCACCGGCTCGGCGTATTTCCCCATCGACTGCAGCGTCGCGTAGGCGTTGGCGATCTCGAGCATCACCACCTCGCCGGTGCCGAGCGCGAGGGTCAGGTTGTCCGGCATCTGCGAGTGGATCCCCGCCTTCTGCGCGAAGTCGGTCACCGTCGCGGGAGTCAGCGCCTCGATCAGCCGCACCGAGACGGTGTTCTTCGACTTGGTCAGCGCCTGCCGCAGGGTCATCGGCCCCTCGAAGCCGCCCTGCTCGTAGTTCTTCGGCTTCCACGACTTGCCGGTGTACGGATCGCGGATCGTCTCGGGCGCGTCGTTCACCACGCTCACCGTCGTGAAGCGGCCGCTGCCCACCGCCGCGCCATAGAGGAAGGGCTTGAACGACGAGCCCGGCTGCCGCCGCGCCTGGATCGCGCGATTGAAGGGCGAGATCCCGAAGTCGTAGCCGCCGACCATCGCCACCACCGAGCGATCGGCCGGGTTGATCGCCAGCAGCGCGCCCTGCACCGCCGGGGTCTGGGCGAGCGTGGCGGCGTCCCCCTTGCCCAGCCGGACCCGCACCAGCTCGCCCGGC
>JAGSPQ010000587.1 GCA_018262385.1 Myxococcaceae bacterium
CACACGGACATCGCAACGGGTGATTCGAACCAGACTGCCCAAGAGCAACCGATCGAATGAAATCGATCTCCGGGTTCGGCACCCGTTTCGTGCTGGGTGAGTCGGCGCTGCCGAAGCTGGAGCTCAAGCTGTAGTGAGATCGCCGGGTGGGGACAGGTTCCCCGCCCGGCGTTTTTCATTTCGCCGGTGCTCGACGCGCCAAACTAGGCTGCGCCGTCCGATGCGCCTCGCCACCCTCTGTACCGCCCCGCTCGCAATCGTGCTCACGATCGGGGCGTGCAGCGAGGGCTGCAGCTCGCGGCGAGGGGTTGGAAGCCTGACCGACGGCACCCCGGGTCGCGTCTGGCGCGACCGCGCCGCGGCAGCCGCCTCGGATGGCGGCTCGATCGTCCGGATTGCCGCTGCCGGCGACATCTCGCTGAACTCGCTCGGCGCCCAGCGGCAGACCTCCGATCTGATCGTCGAGGCCGGCTTCGCCGCGGTGCTCGTGCTCGGCGACACCCAGTACCCGAACGGCGAGCTCGCCAACTTCAAGGCCTACTACGACCCGACCTGGGGCCGCTTCAAAGCCATCACCGAACCGTCGCCGGGAAACCACGAGTACTACTCCGACGGCGCCGAGGGGTACTACGCGTACTTCGGCGACCGGGCGGGCGATCCGGCCAAGGGGTACTACAGCTTCGATCTCGGCGAGTGGCACCTGATCTCGCTCAACTCCAACTGCGGGGACGTGGGCTGCGGCGCGACCTCCCCGCAGCTGACCTGGCTCAGGGCCGACCTCGCGGCCAACACCCGCAAGTGCGTCCTCGCGTACTGGCACCACCCCCGCTTCAGCTCCGGCGCGACCCATGGCAACAACCCGAGCATGGGCCCCTTCTGGGACGCCCTCTATCAGGCGAGAGTCGACGTGGTGCTCAACGGCCATGAGCACATCTACGAGCGCTTCCATCCCCAGACCCCGGCCGCGCTGCCGGATGCCGCCGGGATCCGCCAGTTCACCGTCGGCACCGGAGGCGCCAACCTCTACGCGATCGACTCGATCCAGCCGAACAGCGCGGTGCGGTACAACGGCGCGCACGGCGTGCTGGCGCTGACCCTCGCGCCGGACTCGTACCACTGGAAGTTCCTCCCGGTGGCACCCGCGACGTTCACCGACACGGGCTCCGCGGTTTGCCACTGAGTTTTTAGGTATACCCGTGGGGATGCTCTCCCTCCTCGCCGCCAGCCTCCTCGCTGCCGATCCTTCGTCGTGGGCAGAGGACTGCGGCCTCGAGCCCCCGGGCAGCTACGTCCCTTCGGCGGTCGCGCCAAAGCCGTACGAGCCGCAGTGGTATCCGCAGGATCCTCCGATCGTGCGCAGCGAGCGCCGCTCGGCCGCCCGCACCAGCAGCACGCCGACCGCCAGCTTCAAGGAACAGGGCGCGCTGACCGGCAAGGTGATCTACCTGTCGGCTGGTCACGGCTTCACCTGGGAAGCGGGCCTCAACGGCTGGCGGACCCAGCGCGGCAACACCCACGAGATCGTCGAGGACCTCGTCTCCACCGAGGCGGTGCACCAGTACCTGGTGCCGATGCTGCTCAACGCCGGCGCGCAGGTGGTCACGGTGCGCGAGGCGGATCTGAACCCCAACCTGGTGGTCGTCGACAACGGCTCGGCCGGCTACGGCGAGACCGGGGCAGGGACGCTGTTCTCGGACTCGACGCTGCCGGGCTGGGGTGCTCCCGCCAACCCGATGCCGACCGGGGTCAACCCGTTCGCGCTCGCCAGCAACCGGCTGATGGACTCCGCCGCGGTCTCGAACGCGAGCGCGACCTACACTGCCACTTTCCCCGCCGACGGCTACTACAACACCTACGTCAGCTACACCCAGTTCAGCGGCCGGGTCACCGACGCGCACTACGTCGTCAAGCATGCTGGCGGCGACTCGCACTTCCGCGTCAACCAGCGCCGCCACGGAGGCACCTGGATCCTGCTCGGGCGCTTCTATTTCCGGAAGGGCAGCTCGGCCGCGCTGGTGGTGCAGAACGACTCGAAGGACACCGGCAACAACATCTCGCTCGACGCGGTGCGCTTCGGCGGCGGAGTCGGCCAGATCGATCGCGGCGGCGGCGTCAGTGGCCGGCCGCGGTTCGAAGAGAGCGCGCGGTACAACGCCCAGTACTCGGGCGCGCCGACCAGCGTCTACGACTTCTCGGACACCGACCACAACGACGACGTCTCGGCCCGCTCGCGCTTCGCGGCGTGGGTGCACGAGCCCGGCGAAGACGCGGTGTACCTGGCCTGGCACACCAACGCGTTCAACGGCACCGCGGTCGGCACCGATGTCTACGTCTATGGGCCCAATCCTCCGGACGGGAACTACACCTTCACCGGCGTGCCGGGCAGCGACAAGCTGGCCCAGTTCGTTCACACCGAGCTGATCAACGACATCCGCGCCACCAGTGGCTGGAACCAGCCGGTGTGGAGAGACCGCGGGATCCACTCCGCCTACTTCGGCGAGCTCAACCCGAATCACAACAACGAGATGCCGAGCATCCTGATGGAGATGGCGTTCCACGATGCGGCGGCCGACGCGGCCCACCTGAAGGAGCCCGGGTTCCGCTATCTGCTCACCCGCGCGATCGCCCAGGGGATCATCCGCTACTACGCCGACAAGGACGGCGTCGCGCCCCGGTTCCCCCCGGAGCCGCCGACCCACCTCGCCGCGCTCGCCCAGCCGGGAGGGATGGTGAAGGTCCAGTGGCGGGCGCCCGCGGTCGACACCCAGGCGGTCTGGGGGGCGGTGCCGACGAAGTACCGGCTCTACCAGAGCGCCGATGGGCTCGGCTGGGACGACGGGGTCGACGTGACGGGCCTGAGCTTCACCGGCCCGCTCGCCGCCGCGCAGGCGCGCTACTTCCGGGTGGCCGCGGTGAACGCCGGCGGAGAGAGCTTCGCTTCCGAGGTGGTCGGCGCGCGGGCGGCCCCGCCGCGCGGGAAGACGGTGATGGTGATCAATGCCTACGACCGGCTCGACGCCGCGCTCGGACGGCGGGACAACCTCACCAGCTATTCGATCGGCCAGGTGCTGCGGATCCTGCTGCCGAAGATGAACGACGCCTCGTACCTCGGGCGGTGGGGCGAGGCGCTCGACGCCGCGCAGGTGGGGTTCGACAGCGCGACCAGCCTCGCGCTCACCTCCGGCGAGGTGGGGCTCGAGCCGTACGCGATGGTCGGGTGGATGGCGGGACGCGGTCACCCGGGCGGGGCCGGACCCTCGGCGGCCGAGCTGAGCGCGCTGACTGCCCACGCCCAGAAGAGCAAGCCGCTGTTCTTCACCGGCGGCAGCGCGCTCAGATCGCTGGCCAGCGGCTCGGCCAGCGATCAGGCGTTCTTGTCGTCGGTGCTCCGGGTCGGCCCCACCGCCGCGCTCAACAGCCAGGCCGCGGTCACCGCCGAAGGCTTCCTCGCCGGCATTCCCGCGCTCGCGCTCGATGACGGCAGCGCCGGCGCCTACGACACCGGCACCACCGACATCACCAACGTGCTGGGCGGCGCGGTGCAGATCGGCCGGTACGGCGGCGGCACTCCCGCGGCGCTCGCCGCCGACAAGCTGCAGGTGACCTTCGGCTTCCCGTTCGAGACGATCACCGCGCGCGCCGATCGGCTCGAGGTGATGTCGCGGATCGTCAAGTACTTCGAGGTCGATCAGCTGCTGCCGCTGCCCGACGGCGGCGTGGAGCCCGACGGCGGGGTGGTCGCGACCGACGGCGGGCCGCTGCCGGACATCCGCCTGGGCGTGCTGCCGAGCTCCTACGGCGCCATGCCCAAAGGCTGTGGCTGTTCGGCAGGCGAGGGGCTCTCATCACTGTTATTGCTCGCACTGTTCCGGTTCTTCCGCGCACGAACTGCGCGTTGATCTTCGCGG
>JAGSPQ010000588.1 GCA_018262385.1 Myxococcaceae bacterium
AGCGGGAACAGGGCGAGGATCGGGATCACCGCCAGGTCCTGGAACAGCAGCACCGAGAAGGCCGACTGGCCGCCCGAGGTCTTCAGCAGGCCCTTCTCGGCCAGGCTCTGCAGCACGATCGCGGTCGAGGACATCGCCAGGATCATCCCGATCGCCGCCGCGATCTTCCACGGCACCCCGGCGACCACCGCCCCTCCCATCACCGCGAGGGAGGTGACGACCACCTGCAGCCCGCCCAGCCCGAAGATCGGCTTCTTCAGCTGCCACAGCAGCTCCGGCCGCAGCTCGAGCCCGACGAGGAAGAGCATCATCACCACGCCGAACTCGGCGAAGTGCATCACGTGGGCGCCGTGGCCGACGAAGCCCAGCAGGTTGGGGCCGATCAGCACCCCGGCGATCAGGTAGCCGAGCACGCTGCCCAGGCCGAGCCGCTTGGCGATCGGGACGCAGATCACCGCCGCGGCCAGGTAGATCAACGCCTGGAAGAGAACGCTGTCGCTCATGGGACGGCCTCGAGTGACGCGCGCTTCAAGAAAGCGTCGATCGGAGGAGTCAGCTTCTCGGCCTTCGCCGCCTCAGCTGCGGCGCCAGCTGCTCGGCGGTCGCGTACTGCAGCGCCGAGTGCACGGTGAACGGAGCGAGGAACTTCATCTTGCAGAGGTTGGCCGTCTGCTCCCAGGGCGCGAGGAACTCGCGGATCGAGAAGTGGTTCCACCCGTTGGGCCCGTAGGCCTGCTCGGGCCCGCCGGTGGTCAGCGCGTTGAGGGTCAGCTTCCCGGCCAGCTGGGTGCCGCCGCTGCCGTACGCCCACCCGTGCTCGAGGACGATGTCCTGCCACTCCTTGAGGATCGCGGGAACCGAGTACCAATAGAACGGGTGCTGAAAGACGATCGCGTCGTGCTCGAGCAACAGCTGCTGCTCGCGCTTCGCGCTGATGTTGAACGCGGGGTAGGCCTCGTAGAGGTCGTGGACCCTCACCCCCGGCACGTTGCGCGCGACCTCGACCAGGTGGCGATTGACCCGAGACCGCTCGAGCGCGGGGTGCGCGAACAACACCAGGACGCGTCGGGGGGCCAAGTTGCGGGTGTTTAAGCACGGGCGCGACATGAAACTTAATGACGAATTGCAGCACTTCGGGTTGCAGCGCCGGGCCGGGCGGTGCATTTTCAGGTTTCTCACCCCTTTTGGAGTCGCACATGAACCTCAAAGCTCTTGCTCTTGCCGTCGTGTTTGCCGCGCCCGTCACCGTGTTCGCCTGTGAGGGCGAAGGCCACACCGCCGAGCTGGCGGCCCCGAAGAAGGTCACCGTCACCGAGCTGGCGAAGCTGACCTCGGCCAAGGCGGCCACCGTGTTCGACGCGAACAACAACGAGTTCCGCGCGAAGAACGGCGTCATCCCCGGCGCGATCCTGCTCACCTCGTCGTCCGAGTTCGCGCTCACCGAGCTGCCCGCGAAGAAGGACGCCAAGGTCGTCTTCTACTGCGCGAGCGAGAAGTGCAACGCCTCGAGCGGCGCGGCGAAGAAGGCCCTCGGCGCCGGCTACACCGACGTCTCGGTGCTCCCCGACGGCCTGACCGGCTGGAAGAAGGCCGGCCAGAAGACCGCTTCGTTCAAGCCGAACAGCTGATCCACCGCTGGCTTTGAAAGTCTCGAGGGACGGGCCTCCACGGTCCGTCCCTTTTTTCATGTGCGACGCGGTGCGGACGAAGCCCTGAAGCGGGTGCAGACGCCGAAGTAGAGTCGGCGGCATGGCCGAGCTTCCAGCGTTCCTGCGCGAGATCTCCACCCTGATTCGCGCGCGGTATCCGCTGCTCTACCTGGTCAGCTGGGAAGAGCAGCGGGTCGACGCGCTGCTGGACTCGGTGGCGAAGAACATGCGGCGGGACCTGCTGGAGTGGACGTCGAACCGCGGCCTGCGCGCGCTCGGCGGGACCTACAAGGGGCCTCCGCCCGAAGAGACGCTCGCCCCGGGCGCGGCGCTGGCGGCGATTGGCAAGCTGCAGAACCCGTCGATCGTGCTGCTGAAGGACTTTCACCGCTGGCTCGACGATCCGCTGACGGTGCGGGCGCTGCGCGAGCTGGGGCACGCGCTGAAGTCGACCTTCACCACGGTGGTGATCGTGGCGCCGACCTTGAAGATCCCCGAGGAGCTCGAGAAGGAGCTGTCGGTGATCGACGTCCCGCTGCCGTCGAAGGAAGACCTGCTGACCCTGCTCAACGAGATCATCGGAGTGGTGGTGCGCAACAAGCGGGCGGTGGTCGAGCTGAACAACCAGCAGGCCGAGGCGCTGGTGATCGCCGCCCAGGGGCTGACCCTGTCGGAGGCCGAGAACGCGTTCGCGAAGGCGATCGCCCGCGACAACCGGCTCGACAACGACGACGTGAAGCTGCTGCTGGAAGAGAAGAGCCAGGTGATCCGCAAGAGCGGGCTGCTCGAGTACTACTCGACCGACTCGCGGCTGGAAGAGATCGGCGGCCTGGCGCACCTGAAGAAGTGGCTGGCGCGGCGGGGCAACGCCTTCACCCAGGCGGCGCGCGCGTTCGGGCTGCCCGAGCCGAAGGGGGTGCTGCTGCTCGGAGTGCAGGGCTGCGGCAAGAGCCTCACCGCGCGGGCGATCGCGACCAGCTGGCGGATGCCGCTGGTGCGGCTGGACATGGGGCGGATCTACAGCGGCTACATCGGCTCGTCGGAAGAGAACCTGCGGCGGGCGATCCGGGTGGTCGAGAGCCTGTCGCCGGTGGTGCTGTGGGTGGACGAGATCGAGAAGGCGCTCGCTGGATCCAGCGGCGGCGGCGGCGACTCGGGGGTCTCGGCGCGGGTGTTCGGCACCCTGCTGACCTGGCTGCAGGAAAAGACCAAGCCGGTGTTCGTGGTGGCGACCGCGAACCGGATCGAGCACCTGCCGCCCGAGTTGCTGCGCAAGGGGCGGTTCGACGAGATCTTCTTCGTCGATCTGCCCAGCGATCGCGAGCGGTCGGACATCTTCGCCATCCAGCTCGGCAAGCGCGGGCGCGCGGCGGCCAATTTCCCGCTGCCCGAGCTGGCAAAGGCGACCGCCGAGTTCTCGGGGGCCGAGATCGAGCAGGTGGTGGTGTCGGCGTTGTACGACGCGTTCGCCGACGGAGTGGAGCTCGAGCCGCGGCACCTGCTGGCGGCGATCCACGAGACGCGGCCGCTGGCGGTGACGATGTCCGAGGACGTGGCCCGCCTTCGCGAGTGGGCCAACCAGCGCACCAGGCCCGCCTCATGAGCCGCGCCTCGCGGTTCGACAAGCTGGAGGGCGAGCGGGAGGGAGGCGGCGAGAAGCGGGCGACCGGGGCCTCGCTCGAGCGGTTCGGCGCCGAGCCCGAGCTGTCGCCCCGGGCCCCCCAGGCGGATCCGATGGCTCCCGAGCACGGCGCCCAGCGGCTGCAGCGCTTCGAGGAAGACGGCAACCAGGGCCTCGGACTGGATCGGGATCCGCTCGCCTCGCTGCCGATGCTCGAGTGCCCCTCGTGCGCCACCGCCTGTGGGAAGTTCGAGACCGCCTGTCACGGCTGCGGGGCCTCGCTCACCAGCGAAGCGGCGCGCGCGCACAACCTGAAGCGGCTGGAGGCGCTGCAGGCCGAGCGGGCGGTGGGGCTGGAGGCCGAGCGGGAGAAGCGGGAGCTCGCGTTCGTCGAGACCGAGACCCGCAACCTGCAGCGCGAGACGGCGGCGCGCCAGATGGCGCAGGAGCTCCGCGAGGATCTGACCGGTGAGTCGGAGAGCAGGACCCGGCGGCTGCTGCCGAAGCTGGCGGTGGGCGCGCTCGGGCTCGCGCTGGCCGTCTTCGGCAAGGGCGGGGGGGCGGTCGTCGGGGGGCTGCTGCTGCTGGTGGGGGTGATGACCCTGCTGCCGCGCTGGGTGTGGCTGAAGCTCGGGCAGAAGGCGCGGTGGCGCGATCGCGACTGACGGCGCGGACCAGGGCACCTCGCCAGGTCCTTGACCCGCAGCGAGACATCGATTCGCGGACGCTCATTTCAGCCAGCGCCGGCGCGGGGCTACAGTCGTGCTTCAAACTCACGACGGGGAAGAGATGCAGATGGACTTACGCGTTGGCGTCGTGTTGTTGAGCCTGAGCCTCGCCGGCTGTCGTTGCGACGGCGCCAGAATCAATCCCGAAGACGATGGGGGCGGCGGCGGGGGTGGCGGCACCGCGGACGGCGGCGAGGGCGGCGGAACCGGGGGCGGCGCGGGCGGCGGGATGGCGGTACTCGACGGGGGCGGCGGCTGCGGGGCGCGCCGAGCAGCTGCGGCGGCGACGCGGGCTGCGTTCCCACCACCTGCGCGAAGCTGGGCGCGGAGTGCGGGCCGATGGCCGACCGCTGCGGGCAGATCCTCAACTGCGGCGCGTGCGCGCTGCCTGAGACCTGCGGTGGCGGTGGCCTCAGCGGCCGGTGCGGCGTGAGCGGCGGCAACGTCGATGGCGGCGGCTGTGTCCCCACCACCTGCGCGCTCCAGGCCGCGGAGTGCGGAGTGATCGGCGACGGCTGCGGAGCGATCGTGATGTGCGGCGCCTGCACCAACGGCCAGGTCTGCGGTGGCGGCGGCGTGCCGTACAAGTGCGGCGGCGGCGCGTCGTGTACTCCGAAGACCTGTGCCCAGCTCGGCGCGAACTGCGGCGCGGTCGGAGACGGGTGTGGCGCGATCCTCAACTGCGGCGCCTGCAGCGCCCCGGCGGTCTGCGGCGGTGGCGGCGTGGCCAGCCAGTGCGGCGGCGGCGTCACCTGCGTTCCCAAGACCTGCACCGAGGTGGACGCCGGCTGCGGCCAGGCCGGCGATGGCTGCGGAGGCCTGACCGCGAGCTGCGGCTCCTGCGCCGCTCCGGCGGCCTGTGGGGCGGGCGGAGTCCCCAGCCAGTGTGGCGGCACCGCGGTCTGTGTCCCGAAGACCTGCGCTCAGCTGGGCGCCAACTGCGGTCCGATCGGAGATCAATGCGGCAGCCTGCTCAACTGCGGCACCTGCGCCGTTCCCGGCGAGACCTGCGGCGGCGCCAACGTCGCCAACGTCTGCGGCTCGGTGCCTGCTTGCGTGCCGAGGACCTGCGCGCAGGCCGGCGCCAACTGCGGCCCGGTCGGTGACGGCTGCGGCGGCCTCACCGCCAACTGCGGCGCCTGCACTTCGCCCGACATCTGCGGGGGCGCCGGGCTTCCGAGCGTGTGCGGCAGCGTCCTCCCCGACGGCGGCGCCGGCTGCACCAACCTGTGCACCCACCAGATGGCCTGCCCCTCGGTCGACGGCGGCACCACCCTCTCGGGCACCGTCTACGCCCCCACCCAGGCCGACGCCGGCTACGGCCAGCCGGATCCGATTCCGGGCGCCCTCGTCTACATCCCCAACGGCACCGTGCTCCCGTTCGCTGACGGCGGCGTGACCTGCGATCAGTGCACCGACGGGGTGAGCGGCAGTCCGCTCGTCTCGACCGTCACCGCGACGAACGGAACCTTCACCCTCACCAACGTGCCCTGCGGCGTCCCGGTGCCAGTGGTGATGCAGCTGGGCAAGTGGCGGCGGCAGGTGACCGTCACTGCGCCTTCCTGCTGCATGCCCAACCCGATGACCCAGGAGCAGACCCGCCTGCCGCGCAAGCAGGCCGAAGGTCACCCCAACGACAACCTGCCGTTGATCGCGATCGTCACCGGCTGGGCCGACGGCATCGAGTGCGTGCTTCCGAAGATCGGCATCGCGCCCGATCAGTACTCGCTGCCCAGCGGCAACGGCCGGGTCCGCTTCTACCGGGACAACGGCATCACCTTCCCCGGCACCACGCCCCCCGCGGCGACGCTCTTCAACAGCCTGACCGAGATGAAGAAATACGACATGATCATCCTCGACTGCGTCGGCAGCGAGCAGATCAAGACGATGGCCCAGCGCGCCAACCTCGAGGCCTACGCCAACGCCGGGGGCCGGGTATTCGCCAGCCACTACGCCTACGTCTGGCTCTACAACCGAGCGATCGACCCGGGCGGGAACAACGTCGCCAACTCGATCTCGTTCACCGCCACCGCGACCTGGAGTCCGCAGCAAGCCAACCCTCCGAACCAGGACGCCTTCATCGACATCTCGTTCCCGAAGGGGGCCACCTTCGCGAGCTGGATCCAGCTGGTGAACGCCCAGGCGGCCAGCTCGACGCCGGCGGTGCCGCGGATCCGGGTGATCACCGTCCGCCACGACTTGAACGCGGTGCTCTCTCCGGCCCAGCGGTGGGTCTACGCCACCACCGCGAACACGCCGCTTCAGTACACCTTCAACACCCCGCTCAACGCGCCGCCCGCCAGCCAGTGCGGTCGCGTGCTCTTCAGCGACTTCCACGTCAGCGGAGGAAACTCCGGCACCTGGCCGGCCCAGTGCGCCGCGACGCCGATGACTCCGCAGGAGAAGGTCTTCGAGTATCTGATCTTCGATCTGTCGTCCTGCATCCAGCCCGACGTTCCCCCGCCCCAGGTTTGCACGCCGGCGACCTGCGCCAGCCTGACGTTCAACTGCGGCCAGGCGGGCGACGGCTGCGGCGGCACCTTGAGCTGCGGCAGCTGCGTCTCGCCCCAGAGCTGCGGCGGAGGTGGCCAGGCCAACCACTGCGGCACCCCGTGCACTCCGCGCACCTGCGCGCAGCTCGGAGCCAACTGCGGCCAGAACGGCGATGGCTGTGGCGGCACCCTCGCCTGCGGGACCTGCACCCTGCCCCAGACCTGTGGCGGCGGCGGCGTTCCCAACCTCTGCGGCGGCAGCACCTGCCTGCCGAAGACCTGCCTCCAGCTCGGCGTCACCTGCGGCTCGGTGGGCGATGGCTGCGGCGGCACGCTCAGCTGTGGCAGCTGCACCGCGCCGCAGACCTGCAGCGGCGGCGGGATCCCCGGCGTGTGTGGCGGCGGCGTCTGCACCCCGACCACCTGCGTCGCCCAGGGCTTCAACTGCGGCCTGCAGGGGGATGGCTGCGGCGGAAACCTCAGCTGCGGCATCTGCACCGCGCCCCAGACGTGCGGCGGTGGCGGTCAGCCCGGCATCTGCGGCGGCGGGGGAAGCTGCACCGCGAAGAACTGCGCGATGCAGGGCTTCGACTGCGGCCTGCAGGGCGACGGCTGCGGCAACCAGATCGACTGCGGCCCTTGTCCGGTCGGCCAGGTCTGCGGCGCTTCTTCGCCTGGCCTGTGCGGCGCGGTGGTGTGCGCCCCACTGACCTGCGCCGCGCAGGGGATCTTCTGCGGCCCCGCGGGCGACGGCTGCGGCAACCTGATCCAGTGCGGCACCTGCCCGACCGGCCAGACCTGTGGCGGCGCCGGCGTGCCGGGACTGTGCGGCGTCCCTGCCTGCACTCCGCGAACGTGCGCCAGCACCGGAGCCAACTGTGGCCAGCTCGGCGACGGCTGTGGCGGTGTCCTCAGCTGCGGAGTCTGCGCAGATCCGGCGACCTGCGGCGGCGCCGGCAGCCCCAACGTCTGCGGAGCCATCAATTAGCGCGAGGCTCGGCCAACCAGAACGGGGACCCGCCGTCCACCCACGTCACCTTCGGCTCCGACAAGGAGCGGGGGAGCCGCGAGAGCCGGCTCACGCGCTGCGCAGGGTGATCTCGGTGATCTCGCTCGACGGCCCGAGGCGGAACGGAGGGCCCCAGTAGCCCGTGCCCCGGCTGGTGTAGACCGGCACTCCCCACAGCAGCTTGAAGCCCGCGATCACCGGCTGCTGCAGCCGGACGAAGAACATGAACGGGAACATCTGCCCCCCGTGGGTGTGCCCCGAAAGCTGCAGCGCGACCTGGTGCTGGGCGACGTGCCGGGCGAACCGGGGCTGATGGGCGAGCAGCACCCGCGGAACCCCCGCCGGCGCATTGGCGAACGCGGCGTCGGGGTTGGGCCGGTGGTGCTCGGAGAACCGGCCCCCTTCGAGATCCGTCACCCCGGCGATCACCAGCTTTGCGCCGTCGCGCTCGAGGACCCGGTGCTCGTTGTGGAGCACGATCATCCCCAGCCGCGCGGCCTCCATCTCCCACGCCGAACCGCCGTGGTAGTACTCGTGATTTCCGGTCACGTAGA
>JAGSPQ010000589.1 GCA_018262385.1 Myxococcaceae bacterium
AGCTGCTGCGGAGGCACCTCGACCTGGCGGAACGTGCGGCGGGCCCCGACCGCTTCCTGGAACGCGAGCAGCGCGTCCTCGGAGAGCGCGGCTCCCGCGTTGTAGATGTCGCCCGGGCGATCTTCGCCCTCGAACGCCTCCTGGAGTTGCTCGCGCACCGCGGCGGCGATCGGCTCCGGCAGCTCGGCGCGGCTCAGGTTGGCGCGTGCCAGCGGCTCGAGCCCGGGCGGAAGGTGAATCGCCAGCGGCGCTCCGACGAACACCAACCACGGGTGCACGAGCGCCCGGTCGTTGCGGCGGGCCCGCTCCTGCGCGAGCTGCGCGTCGGCCTTCGCCCGGGCACCCCACGAGCGCGCAGTGCCGCGGGCGCTCTCGTTGATCCCTTCTGCGATCGCCACCCTCGCATGGCCGAACACCTCGTCTTCGATCTTCACCACCGTCGGAGCCGGCCCGAACGCGATGAACACTCCCGCCTCGAGGCCCTCGCCCCTCGCGCGGGTCAGCGCGATCTCCTTGTCCGCCGCGAGGTGGGCCGCGCGGGGGCCGGAGTGCAGCCGGGCCCTCCGCTCGAAGTCCTCCTCGATCACCTTCACCGCCTTCGCGACCGCTTCGCTCGATACCGCCCGCGCCAACTGCCGCTCATAGCTGTCGAGCTGCTTGCGGATGTCGAGCGCCAGCTCGACCAGCGCGAGGATCTCGCCGCTGACCGAGAGCGCGTCGCCCAGCAGGTTGTTCACCGTCACCCCTCCCTTGTCGGCCAGGTGCGACATCCCGCCGAAGTGACGCTTCGCGAGGGTGAGAATCGGCAGGTAGAACTCGCGCCGGAGGAACTCGGCCACCGCGGTCTGCCCCAGCATCGCGGTGCGGCGGGTGAAGTCCTTCACGTCGACGAACAGGTGACCCATCGGCGGCGTCACCGACGACCGGAGAATCGGCGCCTCGAGGGTGCTGATCCGGTACAGCCGCCCCCCCGCGTACTCCGCGTCGAGCCCGCCCTCGATCTCCTCGCCGGTTCGCGCTTCCAGCGCCCGGCGGGCCTGCCCCAGCGCCCGCTCGAGCCAGAGATCGCAGACCGCGGCGCTGCCGGCAGCGGCGTACTGCGCGCGCGCCTCGCGCCGGCTGAGCTCGAGACACGCCGCCGGCTCTTTCTCTTTGTAGTGCTTCAGCGCCGCGATCAGCACCTCCAGCCCGGCCCGGGCCCGCTCCGGCCTGGGGCTGGGCACTTTCGCCAGATCCTTCGCCAGCTGCTTGCGCCCCTTCTCGTCCGCCAGCAGCGAGGGCAGCTGGTGGGGGGTCACCGCGAGGTCGCGGAAGTACGCGGTGAGGTCGGGCGCCAGCGCGCCCGCCTCTCCCTCGAGCGCCACCTCGGTCAGCTTCTGGCGCAGCGCCGTCAGCGCCACCAGCCCTTCGGCGCGCCGCGCCAGCTCCTCCTCGCGGTCGAGGTTGGCGAGCAGCGCGTTGGGGATCGCGTCGACGCCTCCCGGCGACGACAGCAGCCCCGTCAGCCCGTCGAGGCCCGGGATCCCGGCCGCCAGGTCGCAGCCATACAGCGCGCCGTGGCCGCCGAACATCGCCGACCGGCCGCCCAGCAGCACCGCCGGCGAGAACACCGCCTCGACCCGAATCGAGACTTCCTGCCCGGCCTTCACCTCGCGCAGCGCCCGATCGACCCCCAGCCGGATCGCCAGAAACACGCCGGAGGCCGCGGCGGCGCGCACGAAGCGATCCGCGCTGGCGGGCATCACGATGCTCCTCAAGCCCAGCTCCACCGAGGGCAGCAGCGAAGAGAGAATCAGCGCCGCCAGGGTCGCCGTGTCCTCCCGCGGGCTGGCTTCGCTGAACGCGCGGCGGAGCGTCCCGATCACCAGCGCCACCAGCGATCGGCCTCCTCCTCCCGGCCCCAGCCAGGCGCCCATCACCCCCCCGGTCAGCCCCGGGTGGACGCTCAGCCCCAGCTCGGCCGTCGCCCGGACGTCCGGCCCCCCCCGATCCGGAGCGAGGGTCGGCGGCGCGACCGGCAGCGACTCGAAGTCATCGGAGAGCAGGAACCGATCGAAGTCGCCCCCTAGCAGCGCCCGGTGACGGCTGATCAGCATCAGCGCCAGCTGCCGGCCACTCTGGGTGAAGATCCGCGCCACGTCCGGCGCGACCTGAAACGGAACCCGCAGCTCGGCGATCGACGTTCCCAGCGAGTAGCGCAGCCGGCTGTGCTCCAGCCGCGGCAGCTCGACGTCTCCGGCCGCGAAGGCCCGCACCAGCTCGACCCGGCGTTCTGCGATCGGGGAAGCCATTACCCGCGCTGCGCCATCGCCTCGGCCAGCACCCGCCCGATCGGCGCCGCCATCCGCGCGATCCGATCGGCGCTGATCGGCGAGACCCCGAACGGCACGAACGGATCTGCCACCAGCCCGCGGTTGAGCTCCACGCACACCACCTGGTCCGGGTGCGCGCGGGCGTAGACCAGCCCCATCGTCGACGGGTGCAGGTGGTAGGTCGCGTTCTCCTCCGCCACCACCCCCGCCTCGAGGTACGCCGCCCGCAGCGCGGTCGCCAGGTGAGGCGCCGACTTGAAGCTTCCGTCTTCGGTCGCACAGATCAGATCCACCGCCGGCCGCTCGGGCCACTTCGCGTAGACCTCGGGCACGTACGCCTGGTGCAGCGCCTCGACGATCCCCGCGTCCGTCTTCTCGATGTTCACCGAGCGCGGCGCAAACGAGTGCAGCTGCAGCGCCAGCCCCTTCGCCATCCCGCACACGCTCGCGTACGCCGCGTTCACCACCGAGTGGTAGACGCCGTGCATCACCACCAGCATCGAGGCGTCCCCCTCGTCGCTGATGTAGCCGGGGACCGCCGGCGTCATCCCGCCCACCTTCTGCCCGCCGCTGGATTTGGTGATCACCCGGTTGGTGTCGATGAACGTGCGCGGAATCAGGCAGCGCGCCACCACCACCCCGAAGCCCTGCGCCGACAACGTCCGGCCCAGCCACTGCGCTCCCTCGGGCGCCCCGATGTCGGTGTTGACGAAGAAGAAGTGCTCGAGCTGCGCCGGCAGCTCGCTCTTCAGCCGCCCCGCCACCGCGTCGTAGTCGGACTTTCGGGTCGCGCCGTGCGGCACTTCGATCAGCAGCCACCCCCGCGGCGCGTGGGCCGGGCGGTGCACCTCGAAGTCGCAGACTCCGTCGACCGAGCTCAAGGTGCTGGCGACGTCGATCATCACGCGTACTCGATGTGAATGGTCTCGATGATCGTCTTCAGCGCCGCCTTCACCACCTCGGTGTCCGGGTGCCGGACGATCACGTAGCCGTCTCCCTCGTAGTGATCCGACTTCGGCTGGCCCGGCTTCGGCAGCTTCGACTTCACCACCAGCTTGCCGACCTTCGCGTTGGCTTCCTTCACCCCGTTCACCCGCCGCACCCGCCCGGTGCCGATCCCCCGCAGGTAGGCGCAGCCGACCGAGTACTTCCGCTCGAACGGCCCGTCGAACGCGTTGTCCGCCACCGCGCGCGCCCACGCTTTGTACATGTCGGCGTCGTGGGCAAAGCCCATCATCTCGACGAAGTTCGCTCCCGGGGGCCGGGCGGCGATCTCGCCGATCGCCAGCGAGCCGTCTTCCCGGCGGAACCACTCCATGTGGGTGAAGCCGGTGCCCAGGCCCAGCGCCTTGATCGCCTTCCTTCCCAGCAGCCGCGCGTCGTCGAGGTCCGGCGTCAGCACCCGGGGCAGCACCACCGCCCACTGGATCCACGGGTTCTCGGTCACCTCCAGCGGCCCGGGGAAATACCGGGAGACGTTCTCGAACATCACCTTCCCCTTCAGGGTGATGGTGTCGAAGCAGTACTCGCGGCCCTTCAAGAACTCCTCGGCGAGGGTCGGGTTCTGCGGGGTCGGGTGAACCGCCTCGATCG
>JAGSPQ010000036.1 GCA_018262385.1 Myxococcaceae bacterium
ACCAGCGCTCCGAGCACCGCGCGAAACAGCACCGACGGCTGCGCCAGCCCCTTGAGCACCACCCAGGACGACAGCGAGAGCACCAGCGCCGCGGCGGCGAACGCGCACAGCAAGAGCTCGAGCCGGGTCCACGCTGCGTCCAGCCGCGCCAGCCACACCGTCAGCGCACCGACTCCTCGATCTGCTTCACCACCTCGGGCGAGTAGGTGCCCTTCGCCATCCGCGCCCGCGCCTGGGCGAACACCTTGCCCCACGCCTGAAGCTCGGCGGCCGTCGGCTCGTTCACCGTCATCCGCTTCTTCACCCGCTCGAGCGCCGCCAGGTCCTCGGCGCGGATCCGATCGGTCAAGGCCTTGCCCACCACCCGGCCGGTCTCGAGCATCACCTGGCGGTGCTCGGGCTTGAGCGCGTCGAGGCTGGCCTTCGAGAAGACGATCCCGCCGATGTTCGGCGCCACCACCATCAGGTTGAGGTGATCGAGCCGGCTGCTCCACTGCAGCTGCTCGGCCGCCAGCGGCGAGACGCTCATCAGGTTCACGTTGCCGGTCGACAGCTCGGGCAGCGCCTCGGGCACGCTGGTCGGCACGGTGGTGATGCCGCCGATCACCTGGAACACCGGAGGCAGGTTCGGATCCTCGCGCCACACCCACGGCCGCTTGCCCTTGAGGCTGTCGGGGCCGGTCACCGCGAAGCCCTTCGACATCAGCCGGTCGAGGCCGATGTCGCCCCACCCCGCCAGCTCGAAGCCGGCTTCCCGAAAGGCCTTCTCGAACCGGGGCCGCAGCAGCTCGCGCGCTTTGTCGAGCTGGGCCCAGTCGGCGAACACCCCAGGCATCTGCAGCGCGTTGACGTCGTTGTGGATGATCCCCAGGCCGACCGCCGAGACCACCGCCCCGTCGAGCTGCCCGGTCTTCAGCTTGCTCATCTGCGCCGGCTCGTCGCCCTGGGTCGCGTTCCAGAAGAACTCCAGCTCGACCTCGCCCTTCGTCTTCTCTTTCACCGCCTTGCCCCAGACCCGCAGCACCTGGCCCCAGGGAGACTCGCGCGGCACCAGCGAG
Organism: Myxococcaceae bacterium; assembly: GCA_018262385.1. Taxonomy (GTDB): domain Bacteria; phylum Myxococcota; class Myxococcia; order Myxococcales; family Myxococcaceae; genus JAGSPQ01. The sequence continues at coordinate 1,059 of JAGSPQ010000036.1, forward strand.
CCGATCTTCAGCTTCACCGGCTCGGCGCGCGCGACGAACGCAGTCAGCACCACCAGCGCCAGAAAAGCCCTCACCGAGCACCCCCGAAACCACAGCGCTTCAGCCGCGGCGCGCCGAGGTACCGCTTCGCCTTGCGCACCGCGATCGTGTTCTCCAACCGCTGGGCGGGCAGCACGTCGCCCGCCGCGATCACTTCCTCCAGCAGCGCCCGGTACGCCTGCTCGTCGTGCGCCTGACAGGCCCAGTTCTGCGCGTAGAGCAGCTGGGTGGTGAGCGCCTTGCGTTCGGTGAGCGCCAGCGACTTCTCGAACAGCTCCTTCGCCTGCGCCAGCTCGGCGTCGGGCGAGCGCGCGTGGTAGGCGCCGAGCATCGCGTAGCCCAGGCCGAAGGCGAGGGCCGGCTTCAGCGCGACACTGCGCTCGACCAGCGCCACCCCCACGAACAGCTCGGCGACGATCTCCGGACGCTCGGCGGCGACGCTGCCCCGGCTCAGCCAGGCCGCGCCGAGCCACAGCAGCGCCTCCGGATCGTCCACCCGCGCCAGGTAGGCCTTGATCGTCTCGTCGTTCTTCTGCGCGGCGACGAAGCCCGGCCAGCGCTGCTCGAGCAGCAGCGTCCCGAAGCGGATCGCGCGGTCGTACGCCTGGCTGGCGCGGGTCGCGTGGTGGCCTTCCGCGTCCTCGTCGCCGCGGTCGTAGGCCTGCTCCCACTCGTCTTCGATGAACGCCCCGCCGAACCCCGTCCACGCCTGGACCAGCAGGAACAGCGCGTCCTCGTTGTCCGGCGCCAGCTGCTGCATCCCCTCGATCTGCACCAGGCTCGAGCCGGCGGCGATCTTCGCCACCTCGAGATCGGACAGGGTGTCGAACGCGGGCGACGCGTCGCGGGTCGACTTGATCGTGCCATCGAGGATCATCCGGTCGAGGCAGCCGGAAGCAGCAACCGCGATCAGCACAGCGAGGCAAGGGCGCATGGACGGCGCGCACCCTATACTCGCCGCCCCCATGGGCACGACCGACTTCGTCCGCAACTTCACCGGCTTCCGCTTCGGGCGCTCCTGGTGAGAGCCGCTCTCCTCGCGCTGCTGATCCTCGCCGGCTGTTCCTCCGCGCCGCAGACCCAGTGCACCGGCAGCAGCGCGCAGTGCAGCGGCAGCGCACTGACGTTCTGCGACAAAGGGGTCGAGCGGACGATCACCTGCAAGGGCCCGTCGGGCTGCGACGCCGGCAAGTGCGACACCTCGACCCACACCGTCGGCGAGGGCTGCGAGGTGGGCTCGCAGTGCGACGCGGTGGTCACCACCCGGCTGCTGTCCTGCGTCTCGGGGCAACTGCGGTCCTTCCGCACCTGCAGCGGTCCGCGCCAGTGCTACTCGGACAACGGCCAGACCGGCTGCGACGTGACGATTGGAGACAGCTGCCCCGCCGCCTACGAGGCGCGCTACTTCTGCGACTCGGTCGACACCCAGCAGGTCGTCAAGTGCACCGACGGCGGCGTCTTCCTCTACTCCACCTGCTCGGGCGCGAAGAACTGCGCCAGCGGCGACGGCGGCCTCATTTGTCTGTAGTCAGCTTCGTCCACAGCGCGGTCTGATCGCCCTCGTAGATCAGCTTGCTGCCCTGGGTGAACTCGAACGAATAGCGGGCGAGGATCTTCGCCGGGCTCTTGCGCGAGTGGGTGCACCAGCCCTTGAGCACCAGCGGCTCTTCCATCTGGGCGAGGTTGTGGAAGCGCGCGTGGTGGATTCGCACCCCGTACCCGACCCAGCCCTCGGTGTGGCGCAGCCCGAAGACGTAGTAGGCGTGAACGAACCCCACCATCCCCGTCATGTGCACCATCAGCCCGCCCGAGACGTGCTGGGGGTGCCGCACCGGGTGGTTGCGCTGCTCGCGGGTCAACGGCAGCTCGGCGTGGGCCGGCATCTGCACCCGCACCATCGACTGCTCGGCGTTCACCTCGAGCACCTCATCGATCAGCAGGCCCCCCGGCCCGTAGGGACAGTCGGCGACGAAGATCGGATCGAGCATCTACAGCGTTTCCTTGAAGTAGCGGGCGATCCACTCCCACTGGCGCTCCATCACCAGCGGGTCGGGCACCATGTGGGTGAAGTTCGCCAGCGGCAGCACCGAGTGCGGCTTGCCCGCCCGGAACAGCGCGTCCGACAGCTTGAGGGTGTGGAAGAAGTAGACGTTGTCGTCGGCGGTGCCGTGCATGAAGAGAATCGGCCGCTGCGTCTTCGGCACGTAGGTCAACAGGTTGCTCACCTCATAGGCCCTGGCCGCCGCCGGAGGCACCCCGAGGAACCGCTCGGTGTAGTGGGTGTCGTAGTCGAGCCAGTCGACCACCGGAGCGCCCGAGACCGCCGACTTCACCGCGTCCGGGTTGCGCATCGCCAGCAGCGCCGCCAGGTAGCCGCCGAAGGACCAGCCGTAGACGCCGACCCGGCTCAGGTCCGCCTCGGGGACTTCCTTGCCCAGCAGCTTGAGCGCCGCCACCTGGTCGTCGGCGGGAATCGAGGCGAAGTCGAACTTGATCGCCCGTTCCCAGTCGCGCCCGCGGTTCGGAGTGCCTCGCCCGTCGAACTTCACCACCAGGAAGCCCTGATCGGCCAGCCACTGCAGCACCAGGTTCTCGCGCAGGGTGTAGAGCACTTCCTGGTGGCCCGGCCCGCCGTAGACGTTGAGGATCACCGGCAGCTTCTGCCCCGCCTTGAACGAGGCCGGCGTGAGGATCGTGGTCCAGAACCCCGGCTCACCGCCGAGCTTCTTCACCTCGGCGCGCACCTTCAGCGAAGGCTCGATCGCCACCGACGGCAGCTCGGCCAGCTGCTTCCCTTCGGCCGAGAACACCGCCAGGGTCGGCATCTTCGTCAGCGAGGTCAGCCGCGCCAGCACCGCCTTGCCATCGGGCGACAGCACCGCCGCTTCGTTGCTGTTGTCCTCGGCGAACAGCCGCACCCGCTCGGGGGCGCCGCCCGCCTTCACCCGGTAGACGTGGGTCTCGACCGGAGTTCGTCCCCCGAGGAACCAGAGCGCCTTGTTCGCCTCGTCGTAGCCGACCAGGTCGGAGAACCCGCCCTCGGGCCGCGCCGCCGCGCCGTAGCGATCGGCCGCTTTCACCCAGGTCGAGTGGAAGGTGCCGTTGGCGTTTCGCAGCTCGACCTCCGGCCCGCCGTTCTTCTCGGTCATCCAGAAGAAGCCCGAGCCGTCGGGCAGCCAGTGGGGAAATTCCTGGGCGAGGTTGAGCCAGGCCGCGTCGTCCTCGGTCAGCAGCACCTTGGTCTTCCCCGTCTTCGGGTCGGCCTGCAGCACCTGCTCTTTGGTCTGCTCGCGGTTCTGCACCACCAGGGTGATCGGGCCGGCCTTCGGCGCCTTCACCGTCGCCAGGTAGGGGAAGGCCGCGCTGTCCCAGACGATCGCGGTGACCTTCCCGCCCCCCACCGGCGTCATCAGCAGCTTCACCTTCGCGTTCGCCTTGCCGGGACGCGGATAGAAGAACTGCTCGAGCCGCGCTTCGGGGTGCATCGGGTCCGGGATGCCGAACTGCTCCATCCCTGCGTGATCGGTCTCCTGGAAGACGATCGTCTTGCTGTCCGCCGAGAACCAGAAGCCGGCGAAGCGCGACATCTCTTCCTGGGCGATGAACTCGGCCAGCCCGTGCGGCCGGGCCTCGGTGCCGCCCTTCGTCACCTGCTTCTCGACGTTGCTCTTCAGCTCCACCACGTGCACGTCGTTCTCGCGCACGTAGCCCACCCGCAACCCATCGGGAGAGAACTTGGCGTCGACCGCCGCGCCCTTGCCGGTCTTCAGCTCCTGCACTTTGCCGCCGCTGCGCTCGACGACGTACAGCCGACCCGAGAGCCCCAGCAGGATCTTCTTGCCGTCAGGCGACAGCTCGAAGCGGGTGAAGCCGCGGGCGGTCATCCGCATCCGCTCCATCCGCGCCTTCTCTGCCACCGAGAGCGTCTCGGCGGCGCCCTTGAGCAGCGCCTCGGGGGTCAGCAGCTCCTTCGTCTGGCCGGTCGAAAGCTCCAGCTCGAACAGCGTCTGCTCGGGCGCTTTGGGCTTCGCGCGCAGGAAGAGCACCGTCTTGCCGTCGGGCGAGAACTTCGGTGAGGCCGGCCGGCCCGCGAGGTAGCGGCGCGTCTCGGCGAACTCGCGCAGAAACGAAGAGTCGGCGGCAGTGGCGGCGGTCGCGGTGAGCAAGGTGATGGCGAGGACTTTCATGTGCGGCGGCGTCATACAACGCCCACGTTTGGGTTCCAGTACGCTCGGGTGCCTGTTTCTTGAATCGCCTTGATCCAGACCGGTACCCACTCCCCAAAACCATGATCCGAGCCACGCTCTGCCTCGCCACGATTCTCCTGGGCACCGGCTGCCTCCTCCCCGCGTCCGACGGCGGCCAGGATGCCGGGCCGATCGAGGCCACCGCCCTGCCCGACGGCGGCCAGGCGACCTGGTACCGCGACGTGCTGCCGGTGTCGCAGGCGCGCTGCCAGGGCTGCCACACCACCGGAGGGATCGCGCCCTTCTCGATGGAAACCTACGCGGCGGTGAAGAACCGGTTCGCGCAGATCGCCAACGCGGTCAGCAGCCGGCGGATGCCGCCGTGGATGCCGGGTGAGTCGTGCGGGATGCAGTACGTGGGCTCCCGCCGGCTGAGCCAGGCCGAGATCGACGTCTTCACCGCCTGGGCCGCCGGCGGAGGCGCCGAGGGCAACCCCGCCGACGCGCCCGCCGCGATCAAGCAGGACGCACTGGATTGGATCGACGCCACCGTGACGCCGGCCAGCAGCTACACCCCGAGCGCGACCCGCACCGACGACTACCACTGCTTCCTCGTCGACCCGAACGTGACCACCGCCAGGTCGGTGATTGGCTACGAAGTCGTCCCCGGGCAGCGCAGCCAGGTGCACCACGTGCTGATCTACGCGGTCGACAAAGCGGACGCGCTGGCGAAGGACAACGCCGAAGCGGGCGAAGGGTGGACCTGCTTTGGCGCCTCGGGCATCAACAACGCGGATCTGATCGGCGGTTGGGTGCCCGGCACCTCGAACGTCCGCTACCCCGCCGGCACCGGCATCCCGCTCGCGGCGGGCAAGGTGTTCGCGATGCAGATTCACTACAACACCAGCGCCGGCACCCGCCTGCCCGACACCACCACGGTGAAGCTGCAGTACGCGCGCGCCGCGGTGATCCCCGCCACCCTGATCCCGATCCTCGACTACACCTTCTCGATTCCGCCCAACGCGATGGGCTACACCCCGCTCGGCCACCCGAAGGACTTCCCCAACACCCTGGGCTTCGACGCGCGGGTCTGGGGAGTGCTGCCGCACATGCACCAGAAGGGAAAGCGGATCGCGATCACCGGCCCGCGGGGCTGCATGGTCGACATCCCCCAGTGGGACTTCCACTGGCAGCAGCAGTACTTCTTCACCGCGCCCCAGCTGGTGAAGAAGCTCGAGAAGGTGACCCTCACCTGCACCTGGGACAACCCGACCACCCGCTACGTCACCTGGGGAGAAGGCACCGACGACGAGATGTGCCTGGCGTACCTCTACGCGACGCTCTGAATGGCCCGCTCACCAGGGTCGACTCGAGTCGGCCCAACAGTTAGAAGCAAAAGCGCCATGAGCTACACCGTTCTCGCTCGGAAATACCGCCCCCAGAAGTTCGAAGACATGACGGGCCAGGAGCACGTGGTCCGCACGATCGAGAACGCGATCAAGCTCGGCCGCGTCGCCCACGCCTACCTCTTCGCCGGCCCCCGCGGCACCGGCAAGACCACCGCCGCCCGGCTGCTCGCCCGCGCGCTCAACTGCGAGAAGGGCCCCACCGCGACGCCCTGTGGCGTGTGCCAGGCCTGCACCGAGATCCGCGACGGGATCAGCATCGACGTCGCCGAGATCGACGGCGCCTCGAACAACGGCGTCGAGAACGTGCGCGAGATTCGCGAGAACGCGAAGTACCTGCCGCAGCGCGATCGCCACAAGATCTACATCATCGACGAGGTCCACATGCTCTCGGGCGCCGCGTTCAACGCGCTGCTCAAGACCCTCGAAGAGCCGCCCGGCCACGTGAAGTTCATCTTCGCGACCACCGAGCCGCAGAAGCTGCCCGACACGATTCTCTCGCGCTGCCAGCGCCACAACTTCCGCCGCATCCCCCAGGCCGCGATGCTCAAGCGGCTGCAGCAGATCTGCGCGATGGAGAAGGTGCAGGTCACCGACCGCAGCCTCTCGCTGCTGGTGCGCCAGTCGGAAGGAGGAATGCGCGATGCGCTCTCGCTGCTCGACCAGGTGCTGTCCGCCTGCGGCGAGAGCCCCACCGACGAGCAGGTCGCCGACGCGCTCGGCGCGATCGATCGCACCCTGGTGCATGCCTTCGCCACCGCGCTGGTGCAGCGCGACGCGAAGACGCTGATGCAGCGCATCGAAGAGGTGTGGAGCCGCGGCGTCGATCTGCGCCGGCTCGCCGAGGAGCTCGCCTTCGAGCTGCGCCACCTCTTCATCGCCAAGAGCACCGGCGCGGCCCCCGAGGAGCTGGCCGAGACCGATCGCGACGCGGTGCTGCTGCTCGCCCGCGACGCCGACGCCGCCCAACTGGCGCGGCTGTTCGACGTCGTTCACGGCAGCGTCTGGGAGATCGCCCGCGCCGCCCAGCCCCGGCTGGCGTTCGAGATGACGCTGCTCAAGGGGGTCTACCTGGCTCCCGCCGCGGCGATCCCCGAGCTGATCGCCCGGGTCGAAAAGCTGTCTGCCGGGGCGTCCGGGGGTCGCTCCGGCGCCCCGAGCTTTCGCGCCAGCTGAGCCCGCCGCCCCGGCTCCGCCCCAGGCCAATCGAGCCGCGCCGACCGCTCCGGTTTCCCCTGAGCCCAAACGGGCCACGCCGTCCGCGCCGGTTGTGCCGGTTGTGCCGGTTGTGCCGGAGGCCAATCGAACGACGCCGGCCGCCCCGAAGCCCGCCGTGCCCGCCTTCGACGACCCCTCCCCTCCGGACGAGCGGCTGTTCGCCCCCGAAGGCTCCGCCGAAGGGTGCGCCTCGGGAGAGTGCCTCCCCGGGGAAGCCGAGCCGCAGTCCGAGGCCGCGCCCGCCCAGCTCACCTCCCACGACGTCTGGCGCCGCGCGGTCGAAGCGGTGCGGGCCGCCTCCACCCGGTTCGGCAAGTCGCTCTCCTTCGCCCGGCTGGTCCTCTCCGAGCCGGGGCTGCTGAAGATCGCCTTCCCCACCGAGGCCGGCTTCCACCGCGCCACCGTCTTCGGCAGCGCCAGGCCGGAGATCGAGAAGCAGATCTCGATCGCGCTGGGCCGGGCCACCCGCCTGCAGGAAGACTCCTCCAACGCCTCGCTGGCCGCCGCGCCCCGGAGCATCGCCGAGCAGGAGCTGTCCGACCGCACCGCCCGCGAGCACAGCATCGACGCCCGGGTTCGGGTGCATCCGGCGGTGCAGAACGTCCTCAAGTACTTCGGCGGTCACGTCGAGCACGTCCAGGTGCTCGAGCCGCTCCCGCCGGCCGGCGCCGAGACGCCGCCCCCGGAAGACGACGCCTGACGCAGAGTCGGATATAGGAAGCGCATCTTTCAACGGAGTGGATCCCCAAATGCCCGGTGTCGACCTCAACTATTTCATTCGGCAGGCCAACAAGCTGACCGAGAAGATCGAGGCCCGGAAGACCGAGCTCGCCAACGAGACCGTCGAGGGCAAGGCCGGGGACGGGCGGGTGATCGCGGTCGCCAACGGAATCCAGGAGCTCAAGACGATCAAGATCGACAAGGCGCTCGTCGACCCGAGCGACGTCCCGATGCTCGAGGATCTCGTCACCGCCGCGGTCAACGCCGCGCTGACCGCCAGCAAAGAGCACATGCAGAAGGAGCTCGGGAAGATCTCCGGCGGGATCAAGATTCCGGGCATCACCTGACCCCCGACGCGATCAACCGCCTGGTGGCGCAGCTGGCGAAGCTGCCGGGCATCGGTGAGAAGACCGCCCAGCGGCTGGCGTTCTACGTCCTGCGCGCCCAGCCCGAGTACGCCCGCGCCCTCGCGGCGGCGCTGCTCGAGGTGGTCGACAAGGTGCGGCTGTGCCCGCGCTGCTTCAGCCTCACCGACGGCCCCAACGACTCGCTGTGCGGCTACTGCACCGACGCCCGGCGCGACAATCGCCAGGTCTGCGTCGTCGAGGGGATCGCCGATGAACTCGCCCTCGAACGCACCCGCGAGTTCAAGGGCCGCTACCACGTGCTCCACGGCGTCCTCTCGCCCCTCGAGGGCGTCGGCCCCGAGCAGCTGCGCATCCGCGAGCTGCTGCTGCGCCTGCAGGACACTCCGGTGGAGGAAGTGATCATCGCCACCAACCCGGACATCGAGGGCGAGGCGACCGCGCTGTACCTGACCCGGCTGCTCAAGCCGATGGGCCTCAAGGTCACCCGGCTCGCCCAGGGGATCCCGATGGGCGGAGACCTCGAGTACGCCGATCAGGCCACCCTCGCCCGGGCCCTCTCGGCGCGCCGCGAAATCTAGCGATTCACCTGGTACGAGAAGGGCAAGGTCAGCGAGACCTCTTTGTCCCGGTGCACCGGGAAGCGCATCGCCGCCACCACCTTCTCGACGCACTTGCCGACCTTCTTGTCGGGCAGCTGGCTGGTCGCCGCGCTCACCCGCCCGGAGCCGCTGATGGTGAAGTTCACCGACATCTGACCGGTCTCGCCGGGAAGATCGTCCTTGTTCTGCTCGAAGCAGCGCGACACTGCCCCGGTGTGCTGTCGCACCACCTTCATGATCAGCCCGGAGGTGAGCGTCACCGGACCTCTGGCGACCGGCGGCGGCACCACCGGCTCGATCGCCACCGGCGCACCCGCGTCGACGACCGCGGCGGGCAGCGGAACCGCCACCGCGATCACCATCGGCGCTCCGGCATCTGGCACCGCCACGACCACCGGCGGCGGCTCGACCGCCGCGCTCTTCCCCGCGCGCCAGGCGCCGAATCCCACCGCCCCGACCAGCAACGCCGCGGCGCCCACCGCGATCATCGAGGTGCGGCGGTTCCGGGATTTCGTCGCCAGCGACTTCGGCAGCCCCACCGCCTTCGTCTCTCCCTCGAGGAACTTCGAGTCCCCCAGCGCGGCC
>JAGSPQ010000590.1 GCA_018262385.1 Myxococcaceae bacterium
GTTTTGCTCCACGTGGAACACCTCCTCCGGGCGGAATGCCGGCCCCCCATGAAACGGGGGGAAATTCGCTGGCGTGTCCGACGGTTTCGCGCTTTGACGCACAGCGCGCATGGGTCGAATTCTCTGCATCAGCAATCAGAAGGGTGGGGTCGGGAAGACGACCACAGCAATCAACCTCGCCGCCAGCCTGGCCGCGGCCGAGCGCAAGACGCTGCTGATCGACATGGACCCGCAGGGGAATGCCGGCAGCGGGCTCGGCCTCGACCGGAACAACCTCCACGGCACCATCCTCGACGCCTTGCTCGACGGTCGGCCCCTGACCGAGCTGATTCATCCAACCCAGTTGAAATTCCTCGATGTCGTCCCGGCCACCAACGAGCTGACCGGCGCCGAGCTCGAGCTGGTCAACGTCGAGGGCCGTGAGCTGCGCCTGAAGCGGGCGATCGAGCCGATCAAGGGGGAATACGACTACATCTTGATCGACTGCCCCCCCTCGCTCGGCCTGCTGGTCGTCAACGCCCTCGCCGCCGCCGAGGCGGTGCTGATTCCGCTCCAGTGCGAGTACTACGCGATGGAGGGCCTCGCCCAGCTGATGTCCACTGTCGAGATGGCCCAGCAGAGCATCAACCCCCGGCTGCTGGTCGAGGGGATCCTGCTGACGATGTTCGACGCCCGGGCCAACATCAGCCACCAGGTCGCCTCCGAAGTGCGCCGGGTCTTCCCCGAGCTGGTCTTCAAGTCGGTGGTTCCCCGCAACGTCCGGCTCGCCGAGAGCCCCAGCTTCGGCAAGCCGATCCTCCTCTACGACATCAAGTCCAAGGGTTGCGAGGCGTACCTCTCCCTCGCCAACGAGCTGCTCAAGCGAGAGAAGTCCCGCCGCAGGAAGGCCTCGTGAGCCGCGAAGCTCCCGCCACCGCCACCCAGCGCCGGTCGCTGGGGAAGGGCCTGTCCGACCTGATGCGGCTGACCCGGGACCCCAACGCCGAGCCGCCGCGCTCGGGGGTCGCCAAGATCGACATCGAGCTGATCCGGCCCGACGATGCTCAGCCCCGCCGGAAGTTCGACGAGACCACTCTCGACGAGCTGGCCCAGTCGATTCGCAACCAGGGCCTGCTCCAGCCGCTGCTGGTCCGCCGCGACGGCAAGGGCTACCGGTTGATCGCCGGCGAGCGACGGTGGCGCGCCGCCCAGCGGGCCGGACTCTCCGAGGTGGCGGTGCTGGTCCGCGACGCCAACGACGCCGAGGCGTTCGAGCTGGCGCTGGTCGAGAACCTCCAGCGCGAAGACTTGAGCCCGCTGGAAGAGGCCGAGGGCTACCGCCGCCTGCTCGAAGATCGGAAGTGGACCCAGGAGCAGGTCGCCGAGCGGGTCGGCAAAGAGCGCTCAACCGTCGCCAACGCCTTGAGATTACTGGCTTTACCGGCAGAAGTGAAGCAACTGCTCGAGGCGGGCGAGCTGGACATGGGGCACGCGCGGGCGCTGCTGGGCCTGGCCCGCGGTCCCGAGATGGTGATCCTGGCGCGGGTGGTGGTGGCCGAGAAGCTGTCGGTGCGCGAGACGGAAGCGCGGGTGAAGGCGGGCAGGCCAGGAGCAAAAGTCGCGAAGGTCGCTCCGAAGCAGTCTCCCGAGGCGCGGCGGTTGGTCGAAGACCTTCAGCGCCGACTGGGAACCAAGGTGCGGCTGAGCGAGAAGGGCGGCGGAAAGGGAACCCTTGAAGTTGATTTCTTCAGCTATGAGGACCTCGACCGGATCGTCGGATTGATTCGAAAGTGATTCCAGAAAGCGGGTAACCACGATGGCTTTGTTCGGTTCAGAAAAGAAGGACGCTCCGGGGCAGCCAGCCCGGAATCAGGAGGCAAACGTGTCGGTTCGCGCGGCGGGTGACGTGCACACTCTTCTTGGCAAGGGCAGTGAGTTCGAAGGCAAGCTGTCCTTCGAAGGACAAGTGCGGATTGACGGCAAGTACTCGGGGCAGATCGCCACCAAGGACACGCTCGTCATCGGCGAAGGCGCGAAGGTGAATGCCGAGATCCAGGCCGGGACGGTGATCGTCAACGGCCAGGTGGAAGGCAACATCAAGGCGACCGTGATGGTGGAGCTGCATCCGCCGGCGCGGGTGAAGGGGAGCATCGAGTGCCCTGCGATCTCGATCGACAAGGGCGTGATCTTCGAGGGCACGTGCAAGATGGAGAACCTGAGCAACGGGGCCTCCAAGGTGCCGCCCGCGCTCGGCGCTCCCGCCGTCGCCAAGTAGTGCGGTTCGGTTGGGTGGTCCTCGCCGTGATGGCGGGGGCCTGCGCCGAGTCGAAGTCTCCGCCCCGAGGCCTGCGGGTGCCGCTGCCCGATGGGTGGGTGGCCAATCCCGGCGCGCCCGGAGTGCTGCAGGTCGGCCCGAAGGGCAGGGCGGTGCTGACCCTCGAGCGCCGCTCGGCGAAGCTGCCGACAGTGGAGACGCTCCAGGCCGCGGTGGAGGCCGAAGGCGCGGTGGTGGTGCGCGGCGGCGGCGCGGTGGATTCCACCACCGTCCGCTACAGCCGGGCGTCGGCCCTCGGCCTGCTCACCGTGCGCACGCTGGAGAATGGCGCGCTGCTGCTGTGCGCCTCGACCCCGGAAGCGAAGCAGGACGAGCTCGATTCGGCGGACACCCTCTGCGCAGCGGTTCGGCTCGATCCGGTCGCCCGCTAAGCACTCAACCCGAAGCGGGCGTCAGCCCATCCGCTGCCTAGAGCGTCTGCAGGTAGGCGACGAGGTCGTCGACCTCTTCGGGCGTCAGCTGCGAGGTGGCGCCGTGCAGGTTCTCCGCCTTGCCCTGGAGGATCCGCGCCTTGAGCGTCAGCGCGCTGCCGTCGTGGAGGTACGGCGCGCTGCGGGCGAGGCCGAGCAGCGAGGGCGTGTTGAGCCCGTTCGGCAGCCTGGCGAGGTCATCGCGGACGCCGCCCTGCAGGGCGAAGGTGCCCACCTTGGCGAACCCGTTGTCGGTGAGCGCCGCGCCCGAGTGGCAGCTGTGGCAGTTGGCCTGGGTGAACACCTGGGCGCCGCGCAGCTGCGCCGGGGTGGTCTGGGCGACGCGGTGGGGATTGTCGGCCGCCGGCATGCTCGCGAGGAACGCCGAGATCTGCTTCGCCATCTGCGGGGTGATTCCCTGGCCGCCCATCCGGTTGGTGATCGCGTGGCTGAGGTCTCCCATGTTGGCGAACTCGCCGTCCCAGTGGAGCGGCGCGGTCTGCTCCAGCATCCGGCCAGCGAGCGTCGGGGTCTGGCGCGGCCCGGTGGTGAAGTTCCAGACGTGCCCGTCTTCGCGGCCGTCGAGGTGGCAGGTGCCGCAGCTGAGGCCGACGCCGAGGCTGTTCATCCGCGAGTCGTTGGTGCCGAAGAAGAGCTTGCGGCCGATCACCACGTCGTCCGCGAGGACGTCCTTGCCCAGCTCGACCGTCTTCACCGTGCGCAGCACCCCTTCGACCGACTTGATCAGCGAGAGCGAGTGGTCGAACGAGTTGTAGACCCAGGCCCGCCGGCCGTCCTTCGCCAGCGCGATCCCGGTGGGGCCCGCTCCGACGCTGATCGTCTTCACCGGGTTGAAGCCGAACGAAGCGCCCAGGCCGCCCTTCGCGTCGGCCGGGCTCGGCGCACCGAGGTTGCCCTGCTGTGGCTGCTGCGAGAGCGGGGTGCTGGTGTTGAGGATCGCGACGTTGTTCGAGTCGTGGTTCACCACGTAGATGAACTGCCCGCTCGAGTCGACCACCGCCGCGCGCGGACCCTGGATCGGGATCGTCGGGTTGCCGCTGTTGAGCTGCATCGGCGGGCGCTCGGGGCTCTGCGGGTGGCAGTTGAGCAGGTCGTCGACGATCGGGTTCGCCTCGCTGTCGAAGGTCAACAGCGCGGGAGACGAGACCGCGGTCGCG
>JAGSPQ010000591.1 GCA_018262385.1 Myxococcaceae bacterium
GGTTCGCGTTTCTCAAAGGAGGCCTGGCGCGGCTCGAGCGGGCGCTGGTCTCGTTCATGATCGACCAGCACACCGCCCGCGGGTACCAGGAGATCCTGCCCCCCTACCTGGTCAACCGCGCCGCGATGATGGGCACCGGCCAGCTGCCGAAGTTCGAGGAAGACGCGTTCAAGACCGCCGGCGAGCAGGAGCTGTTCCTGATCCCGACCGCCGAGGTTCCGGTCACCAACTACCACCAGGACGAGATCCTCGAGGCCGACGAGCTGCCGAAGAAGTACTGCGCCTTCTCGCCCTGCTTCCGGGCCGAGGCGGGCGCCGCCGGCAAGGACACCCGCGGGCTGATCCGGATGCACCAGTTCCACAAGGTCGAGCTGGTGATGTTCGCCCGCCCGGACGACTCGCTCAAGCAGCTCGAGGCGCTGGTGGGCGACGCCGCGTCGATCCTGGAGAAGCTCGGGCTGCACCACCGGGTGAGCCTGCTGTGCACCGCCGACATGGGGTTCGCCTCGCAGAAGACCTACGACCTCGAGGTGTGGTTGCCGGGGCAGCAGGCGTTTCGCGAGATCTCCAGCTGCTCCAACTTCAGCGACTTCCAGGCGCGGCGGGCGAAGATCCGCTGGCGGCCGGCGAAGGGCGACAAGCCGCAGCTGCTCCACACCCTCAACGGATCGGGGCTGGCGGTGGGGCGCACCCTGGTGGCAATCCTCGAGAACTACCAACGGGAAGACGGCTCGGTGGCGATCCCCGCGATCCTGCAGCCTTACATGGGAGGGCTCACCGAGCTGACCCGATGACCTCTGCCGCCGCGATCGGCAGGGGGTGGTGGGCCCTGGCGATCGTGGCCGGCGCCGGGTGTGGTCCCGGGCAGGGCGCGGTGAAGCTGGTCGTCAGCTACGCCGGGCCGCGCGACGCCTGCCTGGTGATCCGGGTCGCTCCGGCCGGCAACTCAGGCAAGGTCGAAGAGCGCCGGCTGGACAAGCTGCCCCACCTCGCCACCCGCACCGTCGGGGTGATCCCCACCGCCGGCGAAGGCGACGCGGTGGCGATCACGATCGACGTCCACCAGCGCGGCTGCGAAGGGCAGCAGGTCTGGACCCAGCAGCTGGCGGCGAAGGCGGCGCGCCCGGCGGCACTGGTCGAGGCGGGGATCCTGGTGCGCGATCAGGACGACGACACCTGGGCCGACGGGCGCGGAAGCTTCGCCGGCGGCCAGCTGCCCGGCACCGACTGCGACGACAGCCGGGCCGAGGTGCACCCGGGCGCGACCGAGCTGTGCAATGGCCTCGACGACGACTGCAACGAGGTGCGCGACGACGGGCTGCCGTCGAGGTTCTTCTACGTCGATCTCGACCTCGACGGCTGGGGCAACGCGGGCAGCGACGCCGGGCAGACCGCCTGCTCCCAGCCCCCCGGCTACGCCGCCGACGAGGGCGACTGCGACGACTTTCGCGAGCGGGTGCACCCGGGCGCGGTCGAGAGCTGCAACGGGGTCGACGACAACTGCGACAGCGCCAGCGATGAAGACTTCGGCATCGGCCAGGAGTGCGATGCGGGCAGCAGCTGCAACGCCCGGGTGCAGTGCTCGGACGCCGGCACCGCCGTCTGTGTCTCCCCCCTGCCGCTGCTCAGCTGGTTCGCCGACGACGACGGGGATGGCCACGGCCAGGCGGATGGGGGTCCGATCCTCTCGTGTCAGCAGCCGCCGGGCACGATCCCCAACTCGGACGACTGCGACGACACCAACCGCTTCATCCACGTCGGCGCGCGCGAGGTGTGCGACGGGAAGGACGACGACTGCGATCCGTCGACGCTCGAGCAGTGCAGCGACGGCGGGCTGAAGGGGTTCACCCGGTTTCCGATGCCGACCGCCAACGCGCAGTGGCGGGCGGTGGCGCCGTTTGCCCGCGGCTTCGCCTGGGTGGTGGGCGAGAGCAGCCAGATCGCGCTGCGGTACTTCGAGCTGCCGTCCGGGACGCCTCCCCCCGATGGCGGGCTGGACGGCGGGGCCGACGCGGGCGCCGATGGCGGCCTCGAGGCTTCGGTGACGGCGGGTTTCTCAACTACTCGTCGCGCTGCGTGGGGAACTTCAAGGCGGCGTGGGCGGCTGCGTCGGGCCGGCTGTACCTGGGGGAGGGCAACAAGATCGCCCGGCTGGACCTCGACGCCGGCTGCGTGCCCGGCTGGTTCACCGTCTCGCCTTACAGCGAGGTGACCGGGATCTCGGGGCGGGTCACCCCGGACGGGGGAGTGACGCTGTTCGCGACGGTGCTCGATGGGCGGACCTTCCGGATCGCCGACCTCGGCCCGGGCGGCTCGAGCAGCGACCGCACCTGGACGCCCGATGCGGGGCCGACCGCGCTGTACACGGTGGCGCCGCTGAGCCGGGACCGCGCGTTCGTCGGCGGGCAGACCTTCGGGTCGGGCTTCTACTTCGCCCAGCTCGAGGGCGAGGGGAGCTCGGCGGCCCGGGTGCGGCCCGGGGGGCCGGTCGCCCTGCCCTACGTGCTGGCCTCGGGGGCGCTGAGCAGCACCCGGGCCTACTTCGCCGGCTACAACAACACGATGTTCACCTGGGACGGCCAGGGGTACCTGCCGATCTCCGGCCCCGGGCCGGCCACCAGCCACTTCGTCGGCCTGTGCGCCTTCGGCACCGACCACGTGCTGGCGGTCGACACCTCCGCCCGGGTGTGGCGGTACACCGGGACGCGGCTGGCCGACGGGGGCACCACCGCCGAGCTGTGGGTGGATCTGATGAGCGCCACCAGCGCCCCGCTGCGGGCCCTTGCGGCCACCGCGCCGGACGACGTCTGGGTGGTGGGAGACAACAACAGCGTCCTTCACTTCGGCGAGTGATCGAAGTTGGCAACCGCAAATCTAAGGTGCTAGGAGGCGCGTCTCTTCACCGTCAGCAGACGAGGTGGGGGCGCGTCGGTCCGCAGTCGAGGGAGCAGTGGCCGAGCGGCTGAAGGCGGCGGTCTTGAAAACCGTTAAGGGTGAAAGCCCTTCGAAGGTTCGAATCCTTCCTGCTCCGAGACAGCTGTAGAAGTTTGGCTCTTTGAAATGAAATGACGGAGAGTTGGCCGAGCGGCTGAAGGCGCAGGTTTGCTAAACCTGTATACTGGCAACGGTATCGAGGGTTCGAATCCCTCACTCTCCACCAAGTTTTTGGGCTCCCTTAGCTCAGCTGGATAGAGCGTTGGACTACGAATCCAAAGGCCAGTGGTTCGAATCCACTAGGGAGCACAGGAAACGCTGTGGATGCACAATTCATGACCCAGGCGCTGCAGTTGGCGCAGCAAGCGGGACAGCTGGGTGAGGTACCGGTAGGCGCGGTGGTGGTGGTGGGCGGCGAGGTGGTCGGGCGCGGCTACAACCGGCGCGAGGTGGACTCCGATCCGCTCTCGCACGCCGAGCTGAAGGCGATCGCCGAAGCAAGCCAGAAGCTGAAGTCGTGGCGGTTGAGTGAGGCGACGCTGTACGTGACGTTGGAGCCCTGCACGATGTGCGCAGGGGCGCTGATTCAGGCGCGGCTGGGACGGCTGGTGTTTGGAGCGAAGGATCCCAAGGCAGGAGCGGTCGGAAGCCTGTACAACCTGCTGAAGGATGACCGGCTGAACCACGAAGTCGAAGTGACCAGCGGGGTGCTGGAGCAGGAGTGCGGCAAGATCTTGAAAGACTTCTTCGTCGCGCTGCGGGGGCGGAAGAAGGCAGACCGATAGCTGTTGGAGAGCTGGCCGAGTGGTCGAAGGCACCTGACTCGAAATCAGGCGTACCGGTAACGGTACCGTAGGTTCGAATCCTACGCTCTCCGCATAGAGGGCCAGGGAGAGGTGGCCGAGTGGCTGAAGGCGCACGCCTGGAAAGCGTGTGAACTGGAAACGGTTTCGTGGGTTCGAATCCCACCCTCTCCGCTGTATGAGTTTTGTGGTCGGGACAACGCGGGGCCGTGAACCCCGCCAGGTCCGGAAGGAAGCAACGGTAGCGTTACTTCGCGTGTGTCCCGGCCGTCTTTTTGTTCGAGCGCGTCGCATCCTGAACTGGGGATGCGACGCGCTTGGTGTTTCGGAGGCAGATGGAAAGCAGTGAGGTGGTAAAAGGCTCCGTGGCCGCGGCTCCTCCCTCGGATTTCGGAATCGACCTCGTCTCGCGAATTGGCGTGCGCCTGGGCGAAGGCGGCTTCAAACGGCGCGAGGCGGGGATCTATACCAAGGAGCTGTCGTCCGACGTGCTCGGCTGGGTGGGGATCCACCTCACCGGGAAGAAGGCCGACGGGCTGCTCTACGTCGACCCGATCGTGGGGATTCGTCACCAGCAGATCGAAGCGAAGTGGGCGAAGCTCTTGGGCGAGAAGCCGCATCCGTACCTGCTGCCGACGCTGAGCACCAACGCCGGGTTCCTCGGGCCCCGCCGCGAGCACAAGGAGTGGGGCTTCGAGGAAGGAAGGGACAACACCTCGATCATCGCCCGGCTCGCGCGCTTCGTGCTGAGCACCGGGCTGCAGTTCATGAAAGAGACGGCTTCGCTGAACAAGATCCTCGAGCGGACGGACATGATGGTCCCCGACTCCGTGCTGTTCCGGGTGCCGATCATCCACTGGCTGACCGGCGACGAAGAGCAGGTGCGGGTCACCTTGCGGGGCGAGATCGCCAACACCCGCAAGCGGAAGGACAAGACGATCGAGCAGTACCGGGTCTTCGCCAAGAAGCTGATGGGTGAGTTGGAATAGGCTTCGCGCCTCTGCCCCGATCTCGGCCGTCGCGGGTTGGTGACGACTCACCAACGGCCGGCCGGGTCGCGTTGAATCCCCGGGGGGGACTTGCGACAGTCCGCGCAATTTCCCCGAGGCCCCATGCCCCCGATTCGCCCCACGTCGTCGACTGCGACGACCCCGAAGCTGACCGTCCGCGGCACCCGCACCGAGGTCGCCACCCGGCCTGACGCGCCGAAGGCGACCGCCCGCGCGACGACCGACGGGGTGTCCCAGCCGCGCAGCCGGCGACTCGACCTCTCTCCGGGAGCGCCCTCTTCGCGGCCGCCGGCCGGCGCCTCGGCGGATCGGCTGTGGCGGACCACCCCCACCAGCCGGGTGACGCTGCCGATCTCGAAGGGCGCGACCCAGATCCTCGATCGGGCCACCTTCGAGAAGCTCGCCCGCCGGGACGACGTGCCCGGAGCGCTCGGGGTGCGGGAAGTGAAGTTCCTGATGACCGGGGTCGACGGGCCCGACCCGCAGGTCTACTTCATCAACACCAACAACTGCGTCTACCACTACGACTTCGCGACCAAGGCGCTCGGGATGGGGATCCCGCTCGAGCAGTTCAACGCCCAGACCTACTTCAAGGACGATCGGAAGAACCTCGCCGGGACGATCATCGCCCACGACAACTTCGAGGCCGGGAACAAGAAGGGGATGTACGCGATGGAGTTCTGGCCCACCGATCCGGTGAAGGCCAGGCACGTCGCGGCCGCCTACGCGGCGCTCACCAAGGCGATGCCGTTCGCCAAGGGGCAGATCGCCTACCACCCGGCGGGCGAGACGCAGGAGGCGCTGTTCGCCAAAGAGAAGGCGAAGCTGACCCAGCTGGGGGTGAAGTCGATCAGCACCACCGCCCTGTTCAAGAACGTCACCTACGCGCCGCTCAACCTCGGCGAAGGCTACGGGATGCTGCGGGTGATCGAGCCCGGGTCGCGGCCGCCGAGCGCGCGCGACGTGGTGATCTTCAAGTCGCTGCCCAACGATCTGACCCACGTCGGCGGCGTGATCAGCGAGGCGCCGCAGACGCCGCTGTCGCACATCAACCTGAAGGCGAAGCAGAACGACACCCCCAACGCGTTCATCAAGGACGCGGCGACGGATCCGCGGATCGCTCCGTTCATCGGCAAGC
>JAGSPQ010000037.1 GCA_018262385.1 Myxococcaceae bacterium
ATCACCGGCGATGGATTCATTTCATTTCCCCTCGAGGTGAATGACGACTTCGCCCGGCCGGATGAAGCCGAGCTCTTCGCGCGCCGCGCGCTCGATCGCCTTCGGATCCGCGCGCAGCGCTTCGACTTCCTTCAGCAGCTTCGCGTTCTCATCTGCGGTCTGCCGGTTTCGCGTGCGCAGCGTCTCGACCTGCTGATTCAGGCTCAGGTAGCGACGAAAGCCGCCTTCGGCGCTGGCCGACCAGGCCGCGAGAACGAAGGCGATCGTCACCGACGCCCAAAGCCACTTTCGCCGGTTGTCCATTCGCTGCTTCGACGGTACCAGCGAGGCGCCGACCAGCAAGTAAACCGCTACAGGTCTGAATCACCCCGGACAGGGGTGGTGCGGCAGGGGCTACGGAGCCCCACCGTCGCCCTGAAAGGGCGCCTGTCCCACCCACGCCACGTCGACGTTCGCCTGGGTGATCTCGACGCACTGGCCGCCGTCTACCGGAGCGTCAGAGTTGAAGTTCCACTCGACGAACTTCAGGTTGGTCGCGCTGGCGGTGAGCCTGCCCGCATCCGGGCTCTTGACCGCGGTGGTGATGTCGATCGCTCCGCCCTGGGCGAGGAAGCTGCGGGCGCAGCTCGAGCCGGACGGGTTGCAGCCGAGGTCCAGGTAGAGGCAGTACTCGCAGTCGGCGTCGGTGGTGGCGGCAAGCGTGTGGGCGCCGGCCGTCGCGTTCGCGAAGTAATAGACCTGGAAGTAGTACTCGCGGTGGCCGCCGTCGGGCGAGCTGGCCGTCGGGACGTCGGAGATGATCCCGCTGTGGAGCTCGTTCCCGCCGTCGAGCCCGTCGTCGTAGAGCGCCTCGAGCACGTTGGCCTGGGGGAAGAAGGTCAACAGCTCGCAGCCAGCGTCCGCCGCTGCGCCGCCCCCTGCCCCGCCGGTGCCACCCGTACCGCCGGTGCCGCCCGTACCGCCGGTGCCGCCCGTACCACCGGTGCCGCCCGTACCGCCGGTGCCGCCCGTACCGCCGGTGCCACCCGTACCGCCACCCGTACCGCCGGTGCCACCCGTGCCGCCGGTGCCACCCGTACCGCCCGTGCCGCCGCCGGTGTTGGCTCCGCAGACCTGGGCCTTGCAGACCTGGCCGGTGGTGCAGGTGCCGCACGCCGCTCCGGCCTTGCCGCAGGCGGTGGTCGCAGTGCCGGCCTGGCACGCGTCCTTCGAGTCACAGCACCCCATCGCGCAATTCGTCGCGTTGCACTTCCCGCTGGACGCGGTTCCGCACTGCATCAAGACGACCGAAGCAGCGGCGAGCAGCGCGACGAACAGCCACGACGAAGTCTTGACCAAGGGGCACCCTCCAGCAGTGGAAGGCGCGCGCTTAGCAGTGTTTCAGGCTGGGGCGGAAGGGACCCGCTCCTTGTTGAACAGGTTGCTCAACCCATCGACCAGCTTCGTCGCCGGCGTCTTGCCCTGCACCTCGAACGGGGTGAGGAACCAGACCAGTGCGTAGGCCCAGAGGGTGAGCGCGCCGGTCCCGACGATGCTCACCACCAGCAGCACCCTGATCAACACCGGATCCCAGCCGAACTGGAGCGACAGCGCCGCGCACACCCCGCCCAGCACCCGGCCCGGCACGTTGCGGTGCATCAGCGGCGCGTCCGGCTGCCGCGAGGCACAAAAGGAGCACTTGATCGCGCGGGCGTCGATCGACTGGAAGCAGGCGGGGCAAGGTTTGGTTTCCATGCCTGCCATACGCGCCGGACCGCCGGCGATTGCGTCAGGCCACCAGCGCCCGCAGCGCCGCCCGGTCGACCTTTCCGTTGGCGTTTCGCGGCAGCGCCGCCGCCGAGATGAACGCGCGCGGGACCTTGAACCCGGCCAGCCGGGCGCGGCACCACGCCTCGAGCGTCTCCTCCGCAAGAGCGCCCTCGCGCCAGACCACCACCGCCACCGGCACCTGGCCCCAGCGGGGATCCTCCCGCGCTCCGAGCGCGACCTCGCGGATCGACGGGTGCTCGCCCAGGACCCGCTCCAGCTCTGCCGGGTAGACGTTCTCACCCCCGCTGATGATCAGATCGATGCGGCGCGCGAGGACGGTGAGGCGGCCCTGGGCGTCGAGCGAGCCCAGATCCTTCGTCTGCAGCCAGCCGGATCCGAACTGCGGTGCCACCGTCGGGCCCCGCACCTCGATCTGCCCGTCGACGATCCGCACCTCGAGGCCCGGGAGCGGAGGACCCGCGGTCGATCCGTCCGCCTCCGAGGGGCGCTCGGTGGCCACCTGAGAGCAGGCCTCGGTCAGCCCATAGGTCTGCAGCACCGGAGCCCCCTGCGCCCGCGCCCGCTCCAGCAGCGACCGCGGCACCGGGCCCCCGCCGATCAGCACCGCCCGCAGGCTCTCCGGGAAGCGATCGCGCCGCAGCTCGAGCAGACGGTCGAGCGCAGTCGGCACCAGGCTCAGGTGGGTCACCTGCCCCGCCTCGATCAGCGCGTTCACCCGGGCCGGATCGAAGCCCGGCTCGATCACCAGCGTCGCTCCGTACTGCGCGCACCGGTGGGCCATCGCCAGCCCGCCGACGTGAAAGAGCGGCAGACACAGCAGCCAGCGCTGATCGGGCGAGCCGGCCGACGCGGGCCCGAGGTTGGCGGCAGAGGCGCGCGCGCTCGCCCGGAAGTTCCCATGGGTCAGCACGATCAGCGACGGACGCCCGGTGGTGCCCGAGGTGAACAGCCCCGCCAGCGGCTGATCGTCCGGCGCCTCGACCGCGGTCTCCGGCGGGGCAGCCCCCAGCTTCGGAAAGGGCCGTGCCCCCGGGATGAGGGCGACCCGCGCGTCGTCGGCGAGCACCAGCCCGGGCTCGGCCGCCGCCACCAGCGCAGCCAGCTCGGCCGCGGTCAGTCGCGCATTGAACGGAACCAGCGTCAGCCGCAGCTCGCCGCACGCGTGAAACAGCGCGACCGTCTCCGGGCGGTTCGCGGCCAACACGCCGACCCGCGCGTTGGGAGCCAGGCCCTGCGCCCGCAGCCACTGCTTCCAGGAAGCGATCTGCCCTCGAAGCTGCTCGGGCGTCCACTGCCCTCCTTCGAAGACGATCGCGTTCACTTCAGACCCCGAGCCCCTCGGCGGTGGGAATCCGGATCCGCCCGCGCACCGGCGTGAAGGCGTCGGGAACGCAGCCCTCGAACAGCTCCACCGTCGCCAGCCCGTTGGCCCAGTCTCCCTGAGGAATCGCGGCCGCCAGGTGCGCCGCCGCCGCGCGCGCCAGCGGCCCATCGAGGAGGGTGGTGACGTACGCGCCGACTCCCGCCTGGTGGGCGCGGCGGGCGAGCGCCAGCGCGGGCAGCAACCCACCCAACGCCATCGGCTTGAGCACCACCACGTCCGCCGCGGGCCGGCGATCGGGGCTGAAGAACGCCTGCACCCCCTCGGGAGAAAGCAGCGCCTCGTCGGCGGCGATCTGGCAGGGGACCTGGCCGCGAATCCGCCCCAGGCCGCCGACGTCGCCCGCCGCGACCGGCTGCTCGCACAGCTCCAGGCCGAGCGACTCCATTCCTCGCAGCGCGGTGCGGGCGGCGCTCTCCGTCCACCCACCATTGGCGTCAATCCGCAGCGAGATCTTCTCGCCCACCGCGCGGCGCACCGCGAGCAGCCGCTGCGCATCGACCGTCAGCGTCCGTGCGGCGACCTTGATCTTCAGCACCTCGAACCCGGCGGCCACCGCGCGCTCGGCGGCCTGCGCCAGGCTGGCTGCATTGGGCCCGTCGATCAGCGCGGCGCACCGCACCTCGCGGCGGGGCGTCTCGCACAACAGCCGCGCGAGCGGAACGTGGCGGATCCTCGCCAGCCGATCGAGCAGCGCCAGCTCGAGCCCGTGGCGCGCAGCGGGAGTCCGGTGCAGCACCGCGGTCGCGGCGGCGATCGCCTCCACGCTGTCCAGCGATCCAGGTCCACGCCACGTCAGCAGCGCGGCGCTCGCGTCCTCGAGGGTCTCGGTGCCGAACTGGGGCAGCGGAGTCGCCTCGCCCTTCCCCGCCCCTTCGTCGTCCGCCACCCCCACGCCCAGCCCCTCGCGCACCGAGATCGCGCCGAGCGCGGTGGCGATCGGCTCCGCCAGCTTCCACGACAACGGCGTCACCGAGATCTTCATCGCGCCAGACCCACCGCAAAGAGCAGCCCGAAGACGAGCTGCAGGCGCGCGGTCGCGGCCAGCGCGGTGTTGAGCACCACCCCGCTCCGGTTTCGAACCAGGCGGAACGGCGCCACCACCAGCGGCAGCGCGAGCAGCGGCAACAGCACCGCGTCCCCCGCCGCGCCCGTCACCCACAGCGCGATCGGCGTCGCGAACGCGAGCGCGACCATCGCCACCCACTCGGCCCGGCCGAAGCCGGTGCCGAACCGCACCACCAGCGTCTTCTTGCCCGCGCGCGCGTCAGTCGCCGCGTCCCGCACGTTGTTGACCGCCAGCAGCGCGACCCCGAGGGTGCCGACCGGAATCGCCGCCATCAGCGCGGTCGCGGTGAGCGCCTGCGCCTGGAGGAAGTAGGTCCCGCCGACGGCGACCAGCCCGAAGAACACCAGCACGAAGACGTCGCCCAGCCCGTGGTACCCGAGGGGAAACGGGCCGCCGGTGTAGGCGTAGCCGGCCAGCACCGACGCGATCCCGATCACCAGAATCGGCCAGCCGCCGACCGCGACGAGGTAGAGGCCGACCGCGATCGCGAGCGCGAAGCACAGCAGCGCCCCGGCCTTCACCGCCTTGGGCGACAGCAGCCCCTGCTGGGTCACCCGCGGCGGCCCGAGGCGATCGGCGGTGTCCGCGCCGCGCACGAAGTCGAAGTAGTCGTTGGTGAGGTTGGTGCCGATCTGGATCAGCAGCGCGCCCAGCAGCGCCATCCCCGCGGCGATCGGAAGAAAGGCCCCGTCGCGCAGCGCCAGCGCCGAGCCCACCGCCACCGGCACGATGCCGGCGACGAGCGTCTTCGGACGCGCGGCCTGAAGCCAGATCGCCGAGCTCACGGGCGCCTCGGGAACTTCGAGAAGTCCGGCTTGCGGCGCTCGAGGTACGCGCGCTTGCCCTCCTGCGCTTCCTCGCTCATGTAATAGAGGAGCGTGGCGTTGCCGGCGAGCTCCTGAATCCCCGCCTGGCCGTCGAGCGCGGCGTTGAACGAGGACTTGAGCAACCGCAGCGAGAGCGGCGAGTGCGCCAGCATCTCCTGGCACCACTTCACCGTCTCGGCCTCGAGATCCTTCAGCGGCACCACCGTGTTCACCAGGCCCATCTGC
This sequence comes from Myxococcaceae bacterium, assembly GCA_018262385.1. GTDB lineage: Bacteria > Myxococcota > Myxococcia > Myxococcales > Myxococcaceae > JAGSPQ01. Next base: position 5,273 of record JAGSPQ010000037.1, read on the forward strand.
AGCGCCTGCTGCGCGTCGTACTGCCGGCAGAGGAACCAGATCTCGCGCGCCTTCTTCTGCCCCACCACCGAGGCGAGGTACGAGGCGCCGAAGCCGCCATCGAAGCTCCCCACCTTCGGCCCGGTCTGCCCGAACCGCGCGTTGTCCGCCGCGATGCTCAGATCGCAGACCAGGTGCAGCACGTGGCCGCCGCCGATCGCGAACCCCGCGACCATCGCCACCACCGGCTTGGGCAACGAGCGGATCTGCTTCTGCAGATCGAGGACGTTGAGGCGCGGGACGCCGTCGGCTCCGACGTAGCCCTCGGCCCCGCGCACCCGCTGATCGCCGCCCGAGCAGAACGCGTGATCGCCCTCGCCGGTGAGGATCACCACCCCGACCTTCGAGTCCTCGCGCGCGTCGGTGAACGCGGCCTGGAGCTCGAACAGCGTCTGCGGCCGGAAGGCATTGCGAACCTCCGGCCGGTTGATCGTGATCTTCGCGATCCCGTCCCACTTCTCGTAGCGGACGTCTTCGAACTTCTTGCCCAGGGGGTCGGTCTTCCATTGCGGCTTCATGTGCGCGTCTCCTGCTCGGGGTGCTCGTGAGAAAACCGGGCGCGGATGAACGCGCGGACCTCGGCGACCCACTCGGCGGGCGCCTCGAGGTGAACGGCATGGCCTGCGTGGGGCACCGTGACGTGCCAACCCAGCGGCAGCTCGGCCGCCATCTTGCGGGCGAGCGCGGTGAACTTCTCGTCCCGGCCGCCGGTGATCAGCAGGGTCGGCACGTGCAGGCGCGGCAGCTGGGGCCAGAAGTTCGGCTGCACTCCGAGGCCGAAGCAGCGAAGCGCCCCGGCGAGGCCCGCGGCGGAGTGCGAGCGACGCCGGCGGCTCAGCGCCGGGCTCGGCGGGACTGAAGCGAACAACGGCAGGCGCTCCCAGTCCTCGATGAACGCCTCGACTCCGTGGGTCTCGAGCTTCGAAGCGCGGGCTTCGTCTTCTGCCCGGCGCAGCGCGCGATCCCGATGGCGCACCAGCCCGGCCGTCCCGCTCTCGAGCACCAGGCGGCTGACCTTCCGGGGGTGACGCACCGCCAGCGCCAGGGCCAGGCGGGCGCCCTGGGAGTAGCCGATCACGATCGCGGGCTCGCAGAGCTGGGCGGCGAGCGCGGCGATCGTCGCCTCGAAGCCCTCGCGCCCCAGCCGAGCGGGCAGCGCGGCCTCGGCGTGGCCCGGCAGATCGGGGCAGCGCGCGGCCAGCTCTTCACTCAGCTCTGCGGCCAGCGGCGACCACGAGGCGCCGCTGCCGGTGAAGCCGTGGAGGAACAACGCGGGCGTCAGCGCCACGGCCCCTCCTCGGCGAGCGCGGCGCCGACGCGGGCGTGGAGCGCGCGGTGGGCGAGCACGTTCTGGGCCCGAGCCGTTCGCACCTCGATCAGGGAGAACCCGGCGCGATCGATCGCCGCCTCGAGCGCCCCGAGCGTCGTCGGGCGTTCGAGGCAGGCGCCGCTCAGCCCAGCGAGGTGCGCCAGGTCCAGCCCATGCGGAGTTCCGAACAGCGTCTCGAAGTGCTCGGCGCGCTCGGCGATCGGCAGGAAGGAGAAGATCCCGCCGCCATCGTTGTTCACCGCCACCACCGTGAGCGGGATCCCGTGCTGGCGGGCGATCAACATCCCGTGGAGATCGTGAATCAGCGCCAGATCGCCGGTCAGCAGCACGGTCGGCTTGCCGGTCGCCGCGGCCACCCCGGCGGCGGTCGAGGTGACGCCGTCGATCCCGTTCACTCCGCGGTTGGCGAAGACCCGCAGCCGCCTCGTCCCCGCCACCGCAAAGGCATCCACGTCCCGAACCGGCATGCTGCTCGAGAGAAACAGGTTCGCGGACGCGCCGGCCGCAACCGACCTCGCGATCGACGGCTCCTCGAGCGCCTCGCTGGAGATCGCGCGCCCAGCGATCGCGTCGGCCCGAAGGAACGCCTCGCGGTATCCAGTGCTCGCAGCCACCGCGGGGAGCAGCGCCCGGCAGGCGCAGACCGGGTCACCGACGATCACCGCCTGGGCGCGATGCTGCGGATCGACGATCTCGCCCCGCTCGCTGAAGACGAAGATCCGCGCGCCGCTCGAGTCGAGCCAGGCCTGGGGGATCTTCGCAGTCAGCCCTCCGCCGAAGCGCAGCACCACCTGCGGCCGGTGGCTGGCGGCGAACGGATCGTGCCGCAGCAACAGATCGGCGTGGCAGATCGCGGCCGGAAAGCCGAACCGGGCATTCGAGCAGGCCTCGGCCAGCACCGGGAAGCCGAGCGCCGATCCGAGCGCGTGCACCGCTTCCCCGAAGCCGTCGTCCGCTTCCCGCGGGCCACAGACGATCAGCCCGCGCTCCACCCCGTGAAGCGCCGCGCGGACTTCGTCGAGCACCGGGGTGTCGCTCGGCTGGACGATCTTCTGCGCGGGCGTGGAGTCGACCGGCACCGGCTCGCCCGGGCCCGGCGCCAGCGGCTCGCGGAAGGGAACATTGAAGTGGACCGGGCCACCCCCGCTCAGCGCGCGTCCGACCACCGCGCGCAGGTGCTCGATCGACTGCGCGTCGGGCCTCGGCAACAGCTCGACCCGGGCGAAGGACTCGAAGAACCGTGACTGGTCGGTCGTCTGCGGCGCGCCGAAGTCCTGCAGCTCCCACGGACGATCCGCGGTGAGGACGATCAGCGGCGTGCCGCCGTGCGCTGCCTCGATCACTGCCGGGAGGAAGTGCGCTCCGGCGCTGCCCGAGGTGCACAGCACCGCCGCCGGGCAGTCGCCCCCCTTCGCCAGCCCGAGCGCGAAGAAGGCCGCGCTCCGTTCATCCGTCACCGGCCAGCACTTCAGCCGCGGCGAGGCCGCGACCGCGAGCGCCAGCGGAGTCGACCGCGAGCCCGGGCACACCACCACGTGCCGCACCCCGCCGTTGGCGAGCGCGCCGGCGATCGCCGCCGCCCACCGGCCGTTGAGCCACTCCCCCCTGGCCTCAGACATCGTCCACCCCCAGCGCCCCGAGCAGCGCCCGCGCCTTGCGCTCCGTCTCGATCCACTCCGCCTTCGCGGTCGACCCGGCGACGATCCCGGCCCCGGCGAACACCACCGCCTCGCTGCCCGTGATCAGCGCCGAGCGGATCCCGACGCACAGCTCCAGCCCATCGGGGCCGCGGGCGCCGATCGCCCCCGCGTACCAGCCGCGCTCGAACCCTTCCTGCGCCCGCTGAAACGCGAGCGCCGCCGCCCGCGGAGTCCCACCCACCGCCGGAGTCGGGTGCAGCGCCCGCGCTGCCGCGATCGGCTCCACCCCTTCCCGCAGCTCGGCCCGGATCGGCGTCCACAGGTGGCTCACGTTCGCCAGCCGCCTCACCGCCGGCCCCGGCTCGATCTCGACCGAGGTGGCCAGCGGCCGCAGCGACTCGACGATCGCCTCCACCACCCACGCGTGCTCGCGGCGATCCTTCTGCGACGACAGCAGGTCCTCGCCCACCCCGGTGCCGGCCAGCGCCTCCGTCTCGAGCACCCGGCCCCGCACCCGGCACAGCAACTCGGGGCTCGCTCCGACGAACGCGGCGCCTTCTTCGGTGCGAAGCAGGAAGTTGCGACACGAAGGAAAGCGCGCCTCGAGCGCCTTCAGCACGCGCCGCTCCTCGAACCGGCCTTCCGCCTGCACCCGCAGCCGGCGCGCCAGCACCACCTTGCTCAGCGCCCCCGACGAGATCCGCCCCAGGGCCGCCTCGACCATCGCCGTCCATTTCGCCGGGTCGCCCGCCTCCACGCGCGCGCGCGGAAGCCCGAGCACCGGCTCCGCCTCGTCGATCGCCGCCAGCAGCTGTGCCGCCCGATCGCCGAACGCGGCCACCCAGGTCCGCCCGCCGCTCCACCAGCCCAGCACCTGCGGCAGCACCCACCGCTCGGCCCCGTCGAACGTCCACCCCCCGAACCAGGGGCCGGGGGATCCGGGGGGCGCCCCCGCCTGCCAGTCGATCGCCCCCCCGCCCTCGCCGGCCACTCCCACCCCCACCGCCCACTCCCCACCCGCGGGGTGGGACCACGCGATTGACAGCGGCGCGCCGCGAAGCGACAAGCGCAGCAACGCCCCGGCTTCAAGGGGAGTCCACATCGCGGCAAACCGCCGCTCTGGGCCGGAAGGGCTCACGACGCGGTTGTTTTCTAGGACGTCGCAGCTATACATGCACTACAAAGTTCAAAACGCCGTGAACTCAGTGAACTACCGAGGCAACCCGATGGCTTCCGATGGTCCGAGACGGGTGTGGAGAACCGAGTCGCAGCCCACCCAGCGGGTGCGGCTGAGCAACGGCATCGAGCTTGGCGACGCGGGCTTCGTGGTGATTGCCGGGCCGTGCGCGGTCGAGAGCGCCACCCAGATCGAAGCGGCCGCCGAGGCGGTCGCGCGCCACGGCGCCCACGCGATGCGCGGCGGCGCCTTCAAGCCCCGCACCAGCCCCTACGCGTTCCAGGGCCTGGGCCAGCCTGGCCTCGAGGCGCTGGCCGCTTCCGCGCGCCGCCACCATCTGCCGGTGGTGACCGAGGTGATGGACGCCGCCCAGCTGCCCGCGATGCTGGAGTGCGCCGACGTGCTGCAGATCGGCGCCCGCAACATGCAGAACTTCTCGCTGCTCAAGGCGGTGGGGAAGGTCCGCCGGCCGGTGCTGCTCAAGCGCGGCCTTTGCGCCACCCTCGACGAGTGGCTGCTGGCCGCCGAGTACATCCTCGAGGGAGGAAACGATCAGGTCATCCTCTGCGAGCGCGGCATCCGCACCTTCGAGCCGCAGCTGCGCAACACCCTCGATCTGGCCGGCGTGGCCTGGCTCAAGCAGCGCACCCGGCTGCCGGTGCTGGTCGACCCCTCGCACGCCACCGGAGATCG
>JAGSPQ010000592.1 GCA_018262385.1 Myxococcaceae bacterium
AAGCCCTAAGGAATCATTAGGGCTAACGCGTCACCGCGTAAAGTTCGCCCTGGCCGCGTCCCCCGGGCCCCAGCCTCGCACCTCCGTCTGGCGGTTCGTTCTTCCTCGCCTTGACCGACCCTGGGCCTGGGCCTGGAAGTCTCGAGTGAGGCGCGCCGCAAGAATCCCGAGTTGCCTCGGTCTTGGCGGCTACGAGCAATTCGCTACTGCCGCCCCGGCTTCCCTCCACAGACGCTGCTGACGTCATTCGCCGATGCGAAGCAATTCCCTGCGGCGGAGATCGTCGGGCTGGACCACGAGCGGTGGGAACTCGAGCTCGGCTTCAGCGAGGTGAAGCGAGTCATGCTTCGGCGCGACGAGGCGATTCGGAGCAAGAGCCCAAGAATGGTCGCGCAGGAACTTTGGGCCATCGGCCTTGCCTACAACCTGGTGCGCCTCGAGATGACCCGCATCAGCTTCAAACGCGAGCTGATGCTCATCGAACGCGATGGCACTGGGCCAACGTCACCCGCAGCCCAGACGCGATTCCGAAGCACCTGCGGACGCTGAGACCGGTATTGGCTCTAATCCGCGTTCGCTGTTCCATCCCGTGACTTTCCCCAGACCTGGCGGGGTGGGGAACCGGAATAGCCGCCGGGCCACGGTGTAAGGAATACCGACGCTCGTCGCGCGTCAGAGCGAACGAAGCTGGTAGCTTGCTCCCGCCCATGAAACGCACCCTCGCGCTCTCCATCCTCCTGCTCTGTACTGCTGTCGGGGCCGCCCCCGAGGGCTACCGGCCGCCGCCGCCGGCCAAGCTCAGCGACGCGATGACCGCCAAGCGGCCGATCGCCGGCGAGTTCATGGGGCTGTACCTGATGGGGAAGAAGGTCGGGTACCTGTTCACCAACGTGAAGTTCGCGCCCGGGCGCACCGACCAGGTGATCGCGATCAACGAGTTCGTCTTCAAGGCGACCGTCGGCACCAAGCTCGCCACCCGCACGATGAAGGAGACGCGGATCTACGAGTCGAAGCCGGGCGGGCGGCTGCTCACCTTCACCGTCGAGCAGACCGGCGACGGCGGAGACCAGATGCTCGAGGCGACCAACACCACCACCGGGATGCGGGTGCTGCGCAAGCGCCCCAACCTCCCGAACGAGGTGCTCAACCGCAAGCCGTCGGCCGAGCTGGTCGAAGACGCGGACCAGGCGCGGGTGGCGATCAAACGGGCCGCAAAGGTGGTCGGCACCATCACCGACGGCACCGACCTCGACAGCTACCGGGTCACCACCGAGTACGGCGGCGCCTCGACCCGGATCATCGCCGGCCTCCAGGTGAAGGTCTTCAAGGTGACCACCCTCTCCGAGAAGGAGAAGGTCCCCGCCGAGGCCTGGGTCGACGAGCAGGGGCGGATGGTCGAGATCTCCTTCGGCGAGAACATGAAGGCGGTGCTGGAGACGGAAGAGGCCGCCAAGCGGCTCGACACCGTCGAGGTGTTCGGGCTGACCCGCATCGAGCTGCCCAGGCCGCCCTCGCCGGTGGCGCGCGAGATCCCGGGCGAGATGAAGCTGACCGTCACCGGGCTGCCCGACCGCTTCCGCAAGGACACCTACCGGCAGAAGTTCAAGCCGGTCAGCAAGGACCGGGTCGAGATCACCATCACCGCCCTGCCGGTGAAGGAAAAGAAGCTGCAGCGGCCGCTGGTGGATCCGAACGGGGGCCCCAACCTGAAGTCGAGCCTCGCGGTCGAGAGCGACCACGCCGACATCGTCGCCCAGGTGAAGAAGATCCTCGGCACCGAGAAGGACGCCTACGCCTCGGCGAAGAAGATCTCGGCGTGGGTGGGCCAGAACCTGACCAAGGACTACGGCAGCTCGTCCGACCGGGCGACCGACGTGCTGAGGGCGATGAAGGGCGACTGCACCGAGCACGCGCTGCTCACCACCGCCCTGCTGCGCGCCGCCGGCATCCCGGCCCGCCGGGTCGACGGGGTGGTCTACATGCTCAACGACGACAAGGTGCCGGCGCTGTACTGGCACGAGTGGGTCGAGGCGTGGGTCGGCGAGTGGACCCAGCTCGATCCCACCTTCGGGCAGGACGTGGCGGACGCGACCCACTTCGGCGTCGGGGAAGAAGGCAGCGCCGAGATCACGCCGCTGATCGGCCAGCTCAAAGTGCTCGACGTTCTCTAAAGGACGTGGCGAGCAGCTTCGGCAAGTACCAGCTCGTCAAGAAGCTCGCTTCGGGCGGGATGGGAGAGGTGTTTCTCGCGCGCGCCGGGGGCGCCGGGGGGTTCGAGAAGCTGTTGGTGCTCAAACGAATTCTGCCGCACCTGGCCGAGAACAAGGAGTTCCTCGACCTCTTCCTCGACGAAGCGCGGATCGCCGCCCGGCTGAACCACCCGAACGTGGCGCAGATCTTCGAGCTCGGCGACGTCGACGGCGCCTGGTACCTGTTGATGGAGTACGTGCCCGGCAAGGACCTGCGGCAGCTGAGCCTGACCGCGCGCAACCGCCGCCGCCCCCTGCCGGTCGAGCTCGCCTGCCGGATCGCCGCCGACGCCGCTGCCGGCCTCGACTACGCCCACCGGGCCCGCGACGCCCAGGGGCGACCGATGCAGATCGTCCATCGCGACGTCTCGCCCCACAACGTGCTGGTCTCGTTCGACGGGGCGGTGAAGCTGATCGACTTCGGGGTCGCCAAGGCGATCGGCCGGCTGCAGAACACCGAAGGAGGAGTGTTGCGGGGAAAGTACCCGTACATGTCGCCCGAGCAGGTGACGAGCGGCGAGCTCGACCACCGCAGCGATCAGTTCTCGCTGGGGGTGGTGCTGTGGGAGCTGCTGTCGGGACAGCGGCTGTTCAAGGCCGACAACGACGCGATGACGCTCGAGCGGGTGGCCGAGTGCGCGGTGCGGCCGCCCGAGCGGAAGGACGAGGCGCTCCCGCGCGGGTTGATCGAGATCGCGATGCGCGCGCTCGAGAAGGATCCCCGCCAGCGGTTCGCGGACATGGCGGCGTTTCGCCTCGAGCTGGAGGAACTGGTGACCGCCCAGCAGTGGCCGGCGAGCAACGCCCACCTGGCGGCCTACCTCGGCGGGCTGTTCCCCGAGGGGGTCGACGGCCAGAGCGAGCCCGAGAAGGACACCGCCCCCACCCGGTCGTCGCGCCCGGTGCCGCAGCCCGCGGCCCCGTCGAAGTCGAAGTCGAAGTCCCGGTCGCGGCCCGCGGCGCCCCGAGCCGAGGCGACGGTGTCGCAGAACGCGGTCGAGCTGCTGCGCGAGCTGGCCGAGCTGCCCGCGCTGGGAATGCGGGTCGCCGCCCCGCTGACCTCGTTCATCGGGCGCGCCTTCGAGCTGCAGACGCTGCGGCAGCAGCTCGAGCGGGGAGAGCGGCTGTTGACCCTGCTCGGCCCCGGCGGCGCGGGGAAGACCCGGCTGGCGACCCAGCTGGCGCTGGAGGCGACCTCGGCGTCGCTGGCGGATCTGACCGACGCGGCGGACCTCGACGGGCTGTGCGCGGCGGTGGCGCGGGCGCTCAACGTGGCGCTGGCGAACGGCAAGACGGCGGACGACGCGGTGGCGCAGCTGGGCCGCACCCTCGCCCAGCGGCCGGGGCTGCTGCTGGTGCTCGACAACTTCGAGCAGCTGGTTCCGTTCGCGCCCGACACGGTCGGCGCCTGGCGAAGGGCGGCGCCCGGGGTGACCTTCGTCGTCACCACCCGCGAGGCGCTGAAGCTGCCCGGCGAGGTGGTGTGGGAAGTGCCTCCGCTGGCCGAAGGGGTCGAGCTGTTCGAAGCGCGCGGGCGCACCGCCCGCCCGGGGTGGCTGCCGACCGAGGCCGAGAAGAAGTCGGTCGAGGAGCTGGTGCACCAGCTGGACGGAATGCCGCTGGCGATCGAGCTGGCGGCCGC
>JAGSPQ010000593.1 GCA_018262385.1 Myxococcaceae bacterium
ACAATCCCCGGCCGATGACCGGCACGGCCGGAGTGCCCCAGCCCCCCGGCGCGATGTCGATGCCGCGTCCTCCGGGCGGAATTCCGCCCGGCACCGTCCCCGGGCTGCGCGGCCCCGCGATGGCCGGCGTTCCTCCCGCTCCCCAGATGCCGATGGCCCGCCCGCCTCCTCCGGGAATGCAGGGCGCGCCGGGAATGCCGATGGGCCGTCCCCCGCCTCCCGCAGGGATGATGCCCGGCCAGCCCGGGATGCCCAACCCGATGCAGCAGCGCCAGCCCCCGATGCAGGGGATGCCGATGGCGCGGCCCCCCGGCCCGGGCATGCCCGGCCAGCCGCAGCCCGGCTTCCCCCGTCCTCCCCCCGGAGCGGCTCCGATGCCAGGCGGCGCTCCGCCCCGGCGCGATCCGTTCGGCCTGGGTGCGCCCGGGATGCCGCCCCAGCAGCAGATGCACCCCCAGGCGACCCAGCCCCAGTACCGGCCGCCTCCGCCGCAGCAGCCCCAGTACCGCCAGCCGCCTCCGCCGCAGCATGCCCCGCCGCAGCAGCAGCAGCAGCACAACCCGCTGTCCCTCGACGGGGATGGGGGCGAGGCGGTGCTCCGCAATGCGCTCAGCCAGGCCTCGCGCGAGGTGATCGAGAAGATCGCGTGGGAAGTCGTGCCCCAGCTCGCCGAGACGATCATCCGCCAGGAGCTGGAGCGGCTGATCAAGGACCGCGAAGCGAAGAACTGAGCGTTTTTCGGTTGTTGCACCGGGGCTCTCAAAGCAGAGTGCCCCGCGATGGCCGAGACCGACGCCCCGAAGACGCCGTACGTTCCCTACAACCCCACCGCGGTCGAGCAGCGGTGGTACCAGGTGTGGCTGGAGCGCGGCTATTTCAAGGGCGATCCGAGCTCCAACAAGCCGGCCTTTTCGATCGTGCTGCCGCCGCCGAACGTCACCGGCAGCCTGCACCTGGGCCACGCGCTCACCGCCACCATCCAGGACATCCTCTGCCGCTGGAAGCGGATGAGCGGCTTCAACGTCCTCTGGCTCCCCGGCACCGATCACGCAGGGATCGCGACCCAGATGGTGGTCGAGAAGGAGCTCAAGGCCACCGAGAAGAAGAGCCGCCACGACCTCGGGCGCCCGGAGTTCCTCAAGCGCGTCTGGGAATGGAAGGAGAAGTACGGCAAGCGCATCGGCGAGCAGCACCAGGTGCTCGGCGCCTCGCTCGACTGGAGCCGCGAGCGCTTCACGATGGACGAAGGCCTCTCGGTCGCGGTGCGCGAGGTGTTCGTGCGCCTGTACGAAGAGGGCCTGATCTACCGCGCGGCCAAGCTGATCAACTGGTGCCCCGCCTGCCTCACCGCGCTCTCGGACCTCGAGGTCGAGCACGAGGACCGCGACGGCACCCTCTGGTCGATCGCCTACCCGGTGAAGGACAGCGACACCAGGCTGGTCGTCGCCACCACCCGGCCCGAGACGATGCTCGGCGACACCGCGATCGCCATTCACCCCGCCGACCCGCGCTTCATGCACCTGCACGGGAAGACGGCGATCCTCCCGCTGCTCGGCCGCGAGATCCCGATCATCCTCGACGCCGAGCTGGTCGACATGGAGCTGGGCACCGGCGCGGTGAAGGTCACCCCCGCGCACGATCCGAACGACTACCTGACCGGCCTTCGCCACAAGCTGCCGATGATCTCCATCTTCGACGAGCGCGCGGCGGTGAACGACAACGGCGGGAAGTACAAGGGCCTCGATCGCTTCGCCGCCCGCAAGCAGGTGCTGCTCGAGCTGACCGAGCAGGGGCTGCTGGTCGAAGAGAAGAAGCACGCGCTGTCGATCGGCACCTGCCAGCGCTGCGGCACGGTGGTCGAGCCGCGGCTCTCGCCACAGTGGTTCGTCAAGGTCGAGCCGCTGGCGAAGGAGGCGATCGCCGCGGTCGAGGACGGGCGCACCCGCTTCGTCCCCGAGAGCTGGACCAATACCTACATGTCCTGGATGAAGAACATCCACGACTGGTGCATCAGCCGGCAGCTGTGGTGGGGCCATCAGATCCCTGCCTGGTACCCCGCCTCGGGGCCGAAGCTGGCCAACGGCGAGCTCGACTTCGGCCAGGGCGCTCCGGTGGTCGCGCGCGCCAACCCGGGCGTGACGGCCGAGAACCCCAGCGGCGAGTGGATCCAGGATCCCGACGTCCTCGACACCTGGTTCAGCTCGGGGCTGTGGCCGTTCTCCACCCTCGGCTGGCCCGAGAAGACCGACGATCTGAAGACCTGGTACCCGACCTCGGTGATGGAGACCGGGCACGACATCATCTTCTTCTGGGTCGCCCGGATGATGATGATGGGCCTGCACTTCATGAAGGACGTGCCCTTCAAGGTCGTCTACCTGCACGCGATGGTGCGGGACGAGAAGGGCGAGAAGATGTCGAAGACGAAGGGGAACGTGATCGATCCCCTCGACGTCATCCGCGGCTGTGGCCCGGAAGTGCTCCAGCCGGCCCTGCGCAACAAGTACCCCGACGGGCTCAAGCCGGCGGGGGCCGACGCGCTGCGCTTCACCCTCGCCTCGCTCACCGCCCAGGGCCGCGACATCAAGCTCTCGCTCGATCGGGTCGAGGGCTACAAGGCGTTCTCGAACAAGATCTGGAATGCGTCGCGCTTCGCGCTGATGCGGGTCGGCGACGACTTCAAGGCCGACGGGCTGTTCATCAAGGATCGCAACCTGAGCCTGGCCGATCGGTGGATCCTCTCGCGGCTGAACAAGGCGGTCGCCGGAACCCAGACGGCGCTGATGGCGTACCAGTTCGGGGAAGCGGCCTCGACGCTCTACCAGTTCCTCTGGAGGGAGTTCTGCGACTGGTACATCGAGCTGTCGAAAGGCGCGCTGATGGGCGACGACCAGGAGGCGAAGGACTCGACGAGCGCGGTGCTCGTGTTCTGCCTCGATCAGATCCTGCGTCTGCTGCACCCGTTCATGCCTTTCATCACCGAGGAGTTGTGGCAGACGCTGCCGATCATCCGCCCGACGGAGTCGATCTCGATCGCTCCGTACCCGGAAGTGAATCGCCGGCTCGACGACGCGGCAGCCGAGGCCGAGATGGCTCCGGTGATCTCTGCGATCGAAGGCCTGCGCACGATCCGGAGCGAGAGCGGCCTCGAGCCCAGGCTGAAGGTCGAAGCGCACATCCAGAGCTCCAACCCGCGGACGCGGGAGCTGCTGGTGAAGTGGAAGGCGTACCTGATGCCGCTGGCGGGACTCACGTCACTCAACGTCACCGAACCGGGCCCCAAGCCCCCGCAGTCCGCCGCGGAGATCAGCGCGGAGATGGAGATCTACGTGCCCCTGGCTGGAATCATCGACCTCGCCGAGGAACGCGGGCGTCTGCAGAAAGAGATTGGACGCGTCGAGAACGAGCTGGGCGGCCTGAAGAAGAAGCTCGACAACGCCGGGTTCGTTGCGCGCGCGCCGGCCGAGGTGGTCGAGAAGGATCGCGCCCGGGTCGCCGAGCTGAGCGAGCGGATCGTCAAGCTCAACGAGAACCTGAAGCGGATCGCTCCGCTGGAAGTGAAGATCGCCCCGCCTTCAGGCGGGACGGTGAACCTCGCTGAGGAGCTGAAGGACGAGCTGGCCAGCATCACCGTCGCGGCTCCGGATCGCCAGGTGACCGAGGCGCTCGACCGGCTGCGCGAAGGCACCGCCGAGGGGCTGACCTCGCGGGACCGCACCGATCTGGGCGTGGCCTACATGAACATGGGCCTGGTGGACGACGCCGTCCGCGAGTTCAACAAGGCCAAGGAGTCCGCGAAGGAAGAGGCGGCCGCGGCGAAGAAGACCCAGGCCCCGCCCAGGCCGGCCGCGAAGGCGAAGCCCGCAGCGAAGAAGGCGGCTCCGAAGAAGG
>JAGSPQ010000594.1 GCA_018262385.1 Myxococcaceae bacterium
CTTCGGTGGCGGCGGCGCTGACCCGCACGCGCACGCCTCGGCTGCAGCGCCTCGCGGTGGGCTGTGCGATCGCGCTCGGGGTCGGCTCGGCCTGGGGCTGGCGAGAGGCCGGGGTCGGCTACTTCTCGAACCTGCTCGGCTGGCTGCAGGACGGCTCGACGCTCACCCTCGCCGGCGGGCTGCGCGGGGTCGGCACCCGGCTGACGCTGTGGCTGGCGCTGCTGGGGGGATCGCTGGCCACCGCCTCGGGGCGGCACGTCACCATCGACGTGGTGTCCCGCGCGCTGGGCCCGAAGTTGAAGCGGCCGCTGGCGATCTTCGGGGGGCTGGTGGCTGCCGTGGTCTGCCTCGCCGCGGCGTGGGGCTTCACCGACTTCATCGCCCGCGACAGCTTCGGAGCGCGGGAGTCGATCGGCAGGCCGCTGGCCGACGGGCTGTCGCTGCAGGCGTTCGTGGTGCGCGAGCAGCTGGCGCTCGACGCCTCGGTCGCCGGGCGGGTGCTGGGCGGCGCGCGCTGGGACACGGTGCTCACCCCGGCCGAGTGGAACCAGCGGCTCGAAGGGGAAGGGTGGAAGGCGCGCTTCGCCGACGTGGCGCGGCTGCGCGACGAGCCGGGCGCGTCGAACCGCTCGCCGCTGATCGCGATTCCCGGCGCGACGCCGCAGGGGTTCCTGGTCAAAGCGCTCAACCTGATCGTGCCGTTCGGGCTGTTGATGATCGCGCTGCGGCTGCTGCTGTGGTGCCTGCGTCGGGCCCCGGTCGAGGAGCAGGCGGCGTGAGCGCCCCCGCGCGCCGTTGGCCGGGGTGGGTGGGGCTGGCCGGCGTGACCTCGGCGGGCGCGGCGGGGGGCGGGGTGCTCGGCGCGGCGATCGCCCTGGCGGCGATGATCGGCGTGCCGCTGTTCGCGGTGATGGCGGGGGCGGCGGAGCTGGCGTGGGTGCTGGACGGCGCGCCGCTGAACCGCCTGGCGCCGAAGGTGCTCGACGAGCAGTTCGCCGGATCTCCGGTGCTGGTGACGGTGCCGCTGTTCATCTTCCTCGGCTACGTGCTCGCCGAGTCGAACGCCCCCCAGCGGATCGTCTCGGCCGCGCAGGCGCTGCTGGGGTGGATGCCGGGCGGGTTGGCGATCGTCTGCCTGGTGGCGAGCGCGTTCTTCACCACCCTCACCGGCGGCTCGGGGGTGACGATCGTCGCGGTCGGGGGCCTGCTGCTGCCGGCGCTGCTCAAAGAGGGCTACCCGGAGAAGTTCTCGATCGGGCTGGTGACCACCGGCGGCTCGCTCGGGCTGCTGTTTCCGCCGTCGCTGCCGATCCTGGTCTACGGGCTGGTGGCGGGCCTGGACTTCATGACCACCTTCAAGGCGGGGGTGCTGCCCGGGCTGTTGGTGATGGGGCTGCTCGGCGGCTACGCGGTGTGGGTGGGCTTCCGGGCGAAGGTGCCGCTGCAGAGGCCGGACCCGAAGGTGATGGCCGCGGCGCTGTGGAACGTGAAGTGGGAGCTGGGGATCCCGGTGCTGCTGCTGGGCAGCCTCAGCTCGTCGCTCGCCTCGCTCGACGAGGCCGCCGCGCTGGGCGCGCTCTACACCCTGGGGGTGGCGCTGTTCGTCCACCGGGATCTGAAGTGGGCGGACCTGCCGCGGATCCTCAAGTCGTCGATGGCGCTGTCGGGCGCGGTGGTGCTGATCCTGATGATGGCCAACGCGCTGATGAACTACGTCATCGATCGGCAGCTGCCCGCCCGGGTGCTCGAGGCGCTCGCCGGCGCGGGCCTGACCGAGCGGTGGCAGTTCCTGATCGCGCTCAACCTCTTCCTGCTGGTGGTGGGGATGTTGATGGACGGGTTCTCGGCGATCCTCGTCGCGGTGCCGCTGGTGCTGCCGTTCGCGGCGCGGTTCGGGCTGCAGCCGTTTCACCTCGCGATGATGTTCATCTTGAACCTCGAGCTGGCGTTCTCGGCGCCGCCGCTGGGGCTCAACCTGTTCATCGCGTCGTTCCGGTTCGGCCGGCCGGTGGTCTCGCTCTACCGGGCGGTGATGCCGTTCGTGGCGCTGCTGGCGATCGCGCTGGGGATCGTGATCGCGGTGCCGTGGCTGTCGACCGCGCTGGTGCAGGGCGACATCGACGCGGCGCGCGCGCAGGCCGAGCAGCTGGGGGTTCCTCCGCGCGAGGCGTGGGTGCTGGAGTGCGTGCAGGTCGACGCCACCCATCCGCACGCCTGCACCGAGGCCGAGCGCCAGCGGTACGAGGCGGTCGACGCCGGCACTTCCGAGGACGACGATCAGCTGCTGAAGGAGCTGATGGGCCAGTGAGCAGGCACGCCCTCGTCCCTCGACTCCGCTCGGGATGAACGGGGGCCGCTCCCGGGGCCTTCGGGTTTGGTGGCCTCAGATCTCGAGCAGGATCCGCTCGGGCGCCTCGAGGCATTCCTTGATCCGCACCAGGAACTGCACCGCTTCGCGGCCGTCGATCAGCCGGTGGTCGTAGGAGAGCGCGAGGTACATCATCGGGCGGATCACGATCTGACCGTCGCGCACCACCGCGCGCTCGACGATGTTGTGCATTCCGAGGATGCCGGTCTGCGGCGGGTTCAAGATCGGCGTCGACAGCATCGAGCCGAAGATTCCGCCGTTGCTGATGGTGAAGGTGCCGCCCTGCAGATCGCCCAGGGTGAGCTTGTCGCTCTTGGCCTTCACGCCCAGCTCGGCGATGCCCTTCTCGAGCTCGGCCAGCGACTTCTGATCGGCGTCGCGAACCACCGGCACCACCAGCCCTCGGCTGCCCGACACCGCCACCCCGATGTCGTAGTAGTGGTGAAAGACGACCTCCTCGCCGTCGATGCTCGCGTTCACCGCCGGGAACTGCTTGAGCGCTTCGATCGTGGCGCGGACGAACAGGCTCATGAAGCCGAGCTTCACTCCGTGCTTCTTCTCGAACTTCTCGCCGTACGTCTTGCGCAGCCCCATCACCTCGCTCATGTCGAGCTCGTTGAAGGTGGTGAGGATCGCGGCGTTGTTCTGGGCCTGCAGCAGCCGCTCGGCGACGCGCTTGCGCAGCGGGGTCATCGCCACCCGTTCTTCGCGGGCGCCGGGAGTGCGCTGCAGCACCTGCACCGGGGCCGCCGCGGGGGCCGGAGCGACCGCGCCCGCGCGCACCACGTCGTCCTTCATCACCCGCCCGCTGGTCCCGCTGCCGTGGATGCTCGCCGGGTCGAGGCCCTTGTCGGCGGCGATCGCCCGCGCGACCGGCGTGGCGAGCTTCGGCTTGCCGTCGCCGTTCTTCGCCGGAGCCGCCGCCGGTTCGGCCGGGGCCGCCTGGGGGGCCGTCGCGCCCGCCGCGGAGGGATTGATCGAGCCGAGGGTGTCGCCGATCTTCACCTTCGAGCCTTCCTTGAAGGCGATCGCGTCGATCGCGCCCGCCGAGGGCGCCTGCACGTCGATGGTGACCTTGTCCGTCTCGAGCACCACCACCGGCTCGTCGGCCTTCACTGCGTCGCCGATCTTCTTGTGCCACTTGCCGACCACCGCCTCGGTGATCGACTCGCCCAGCGCTGGGACCTTCAGGTCGACGGACATGGTTTTCCTTGTCTAACCCCGAGGAGCTTTCGGGGCTCGGGTGCTCTAGCTCTTCGCCAACGCTTCTTCGACCAGCAGCTTTGCCTCGTACTCGTGGGCCTTCAAATAACCGGTCGCAGGGCTCGCGCTCTCGACCCGGCCCACGTAGCTCAGCTTCGCCTTCGGTTGGGTGGCTTCCACCAGCCGGGTGAGCGGCTCGAGCAGCCCGTGCCAGGCGCCGGCGTTCCGCGGCTCTTCCTGCACCCAGCGCACGTCGGTGATCTTCGGCATGCTCTTGAGCAGCTCGGTCAGCTCGGGGATCGGCAGCGGGTA
>JAGSPQ010000595.1 GCA_018262385.1 Myxococcaceae bacterium
GCGCTTGCGGGGCGCGGGCAGCTCGGAGAATGGAGCGGCCGCCGGCGCCGTCACTTCCAGATCGCTGAGCATCGACGGCTTCTTCCCCGGCTTGGCGGTGAGCACGACCTTCTTCTTCGGCTTCTCTTCCCCGTCGCCCTCTTCGCCGGCTTCTTCCTCGGCCTCTTCCCCGGCTTCGGCGGCCTCGGCCGGCTCCTCGACGGTCTCGCCGTCGATGCCGAGCAGATCTCCCTCCAGGCCCAGATCCTCGTCGCCCTCGGCGGCCACCCGGAACTCTTCCGCCAGTCGCTTCGGGCGCTCCTTGCCGGGCGGGAAGAGCACCACGTCGACGGTGTCCTCCGCGTCGCACTCGCTGCACTTGAGGCTGGCCGCCAGCTCGGTCACCAGCAGGTGACGGGCGTCGTTGTAGAGCTCGCGCTCCTTGGTCGGCAGCGGCCGCAGCTCGCTGAGCACCTGCAGGCCCTTCACCACCTCGATCAGCCCCATCAGGCCGCCGGTCGACATCCGCTCGACGTTGGTCCGCGCCCGCGCCTTCCAGTCGAGCGACGCCTTGTCCGAGTCGGACTTGAGGAACGCGAACACCCGGGCGACCTCGTCGAGGTCCGAGACCTTGCGGACCCCGATCGCGACCACCTTCGCTTCGGGGACCATCACCTTCGCGCCATCTTCCTCGCGCTGAAGGGTGACGAAGGACAGCCGCTGTCCGCCGATCTCTTTGGTCTCGACCCCGGTGACCTTGCATAGGCCCTGGTTCGGGTAGACCACCCGGTCCCCAACCGCGAGCGACAGCGCTTCAGCCATGCACCCCTCGGGAAAACGATCGGCGGTCTGACTAGCACACTGAAAAGTACCCGCTGGAAAATTGTGGCGAAGTTGGGTCTGAATGGGGGGTCCGATGCGTGGTCCCGTTCTCCTCCTCCTCTTCCTGGTCTCGAGCGCCTGTGCCGAGCGGCAGCAGCTGCCGCCCGGAACCGACCTCGAGAGCGCAGAAGTTGCGCCCCACGAAGAGGATGCCGGCACCTCCGACATGCCCAACGCGTCGGACAAGGAGCTCGCCACCGCGTGGGAGCCCCAGAAGCCGCCGCCGCCTGCCCCCAGGCCGGCCGAGGCCCCTGCGGACGAGCAGACGGTCGAGCGGACCCTGAGCGCCCAGGCGGAAGCGGAGGCGCGGGCGAAGCTGAAGGATCTGCTGGTCGGGGGCCGCCAGAAGCTTTCGATCAACAGCCTCGACGACGCCCACACCATCGCGGTCGGGGCGCTCGAGCTCGCCGCCGATCTGTCGCCGGCCGAGCAGGCGCAGGCGGTCGAGCTGTCGTTCAAGGTCGCCTTCGCCCGCGCCGACGTCCCGGCCGCGATCAAGGCCGCCGAACGGTGGCTGAAGAGCTGTGGCCCGGAGAAGGTCGACGGCTGCCGGGGCAAGGCGCTCGCCGCGCTCAAGTCGGTGGGGAAGCTCAAGGGCGCCTCGACGGGCACGCTGACCGAGAAGGTGAACGCGGTGCGCGAGGCCGACAGCTGCCTGCAGCAGGCCGAACGGAAGAAGGCCGCCGTGCCCTGTCTCGACGGCGCGCTCGCCTTCTACCGGCGGCAGAAGGATCGGCTGATGATCGCCCGGGTGACCTGGGCGAAGGGGATCGCCGCGCTCGCCGACCCCAGGCGGGCAGGGGAGGTCGACGGGCTGCTCAAGCGGGTCGAGACCGACTGCACCGAGGCGCGGTGCACCGCGCTTCGTCGCAAGGCGCTGAAGACCACCGCCACCCTCGCGCTCGGCGCCGGCGACCCGGAAGCCGCGGCGGCGGCGAGCCTCAAAGAGATGCGGCTGGGCGCGGCGCTGCTGCCCGCCGACAAGCGGCCGTACGCCCGATCCGCCGACGTCGACCGGATCTGCGCGGCGTACGACGGGAAGTCCGGCGCGGGCGCGTGCCGGAAGCTCGAGCGCAGGCTCAATGGCGAGTGGGTGTTCCGCGACTTCTCGGAAGGTAAGAGCAGCAGCAACTTCCCTTCCGACAAGGTGAAGGCGGTCAACGAGCACTTCAGCTGCCTGCTGCAGGAGTGCCTCACCCTCGAGGCAGATCGGCTCACCCCGCCCGAGTCGGTCACCTACGACGTGCAGTGGTCGGTGACCAACGACGGGCGCGTCGGCGACGTGAAGCTGGGGCGAAAGGATCAGGAAGACGGTCCGATGATCCAGTGCCTGCGCAAGCAGTTCGTCTATTGGCGCTACCCGAAGTACGCCGGCGAGTTGCAGCACGTCGGCCAGCGCTTCACCGTCAGCGCCCACGAACGACGCACCCGCTGATCTTCTTTCAGTGCGCCTGGCGTTCGAGCCGCGCCTTCACCAGCAGGTCGTGGAGCCGGGCGTCGATCTTCGCCTGCACCTGCGCGTCGTCGATCTGCTGCGCGTGGGACGACATCCCCATCGCCACGCCGCTGAGAACCGCCCCGCCCACTGCCAACATCGCGATCAGCTTTTTCATGTGAAGCCTCCGGTGTGTCACAACTGCCCACAGGGTAGGCGCGGCCCGGAGTTGATCAATTTTTCAGCTACACCCCGCTACCCGTCGCAACGTCTTTGGCGGCGGTTTACTTGCGCTTGGGCACGAGGTTGTTGAGCAGCCCGTTCAGCCCCGGCACCTCGGTCACCTCGATCTCCAGCGTGCCCGCGTTGTCGTCGAGCCCGTCGTCGGGGAGCGTGGTCCACAGCGCGCTCGCCCCCGAGATCCGGATCGGCTTTCCGACCTCGAGGATCCGCTGGAACTCGTTGGCGTACTTCTTCGACTGCACCACGTTGTTCCACCCCGGCTCGACCCGCAGCAGCACCCTGCGCGCCAGGCCTCCCTTCTCGCCCAGCGTGCGCGCCGAAGGCCGCCCGTCTTTCAGCTTCACGTCGTAGCTGTTGAGCGGCTCGAGCCGCTGCAGGGTGAAGCGGTCGTGCGGCTCGGGCGCGAACGAGTTGCTCTTCGCGTCGACCAGCACGGTGGACGTCGCGTGGCTGGCGGTGTCCATCACCCGCACCTTGATCGCCCCGGTATTGTCGTTCGCCTTCTCGTCGGTGACGAAGGCGTAGAGCGCGCTCGCGTTCTTCACCACTGTCCCCTTCGCGCCCACCAGGCCGAAGGTGTCCTTCGAGGCCAGCCCGGGGCCGCCCTCGAGGAAGTAGACGCACTCGGTGACGAAGACGTTGTCGAAGTAGCCGCCGAACGAGAGCTTCCCTTCCGTCCATACCCGGTAGGTCTTCTTCGGATCCAGCCTCAGCCGGGCGGCCTTCGAGGGCGGCACGAGGAAGGCGTGCTTCTTCGCGTGGAGGGTGAAGCCCGCCACCGGGTAGTCGGCCTCGATCGGCAGCACGGCCACCGGCGCGATCGGCGCAGGCTCCGTCGCGGCCGCCGCCACCCCCGCATCGAACGGCTCCTCGAGCAGCGAGTCGGGCAGCCGATCGGGCTCGAGCTCGACGTGCAGCGCCATCGTCGCGCCCCGCTGCGGATCCACCCGCTGCACCCAGCGCAGCATCCCCGGCGCGGAGACCTCGAGCTCGTGGCTCCGATCGGCCGACAGGTCGGTGAGCAGCAGCGGGGTGGTCTGGGTGTTCGCCCGCCCATCGACGCGCACCAGCGCTCCGGTGGGCGAGGACGAGAGCTGAACCGAGAAGGTCGACCACTTGCCGTACGCCAGCACCCCGATCCCGGTCAGCAGCGCCGCCACCAGCGGGATCGCGGTGAACAACAGCGGCCGCAGCCACTTCGGGTGGTTGGCGCGGAAGTGGGCGCCGGTCGAAGAGCCCTCCTCCACCTCGTCCTCCACCCGCGCCATCGCCCGCTTCGAGTGCCGCTCGGGCGTGCGGGCGGCGCGCGTCTCTTCCACCGACCCGCGCTGGGGGATCGCCGGC
>JAGSPQ010000596.1 GCA_018262385.1 Myxococcaceae bacterium
GATCGTGGTGGTCGATCGCTCGGGCCGGATCGTCCAGGTGAACGCGCAGACCGAGCGGCTGTTCGGGTATTCGCGGCAGGAGCTGAACGGCTGCTCGGTGCACCTGCTGGTGCCGCCCGCCCGCCGCGCGCGTCACCTCGGCCTGTTCGAGGGGTTCTTCTCCGGGCCCGGGCCGACGCAGCGCCCGATGACCGGGCACTGCTCGCAGATCTCTGGCGTGCGCAAAGATGGCTCGGAGTTCGCCGCCGAGATCAGCCTGAGCACCCTCGTCTCCGACGGGCAGACGCTCGGGCTCGCCTTCGTGCGCGACACCACCGTGCAGCGCCGCAACGAGCAGACGATTCGCAAGAGCGAGGCCTACTTCCGGTTGCTGTCCCGGGCCGCCGAGAAGCTGTCGCGCTCGCTCGACTACCGCCAGACCCTGCGCAGCATCGCCGAGGTCGCGATCCCGGACTTCGCCGATTGGTGCGTGGTGGTGGGCCTCGGCCCGGACGGTGAGTTGGGCGAGCTGGTGTCGAGCCAGCGGGCGGACGTTCGCCCCGAGTTGGTGGCCGAGTTCTGCCGCGGCTACCGGGCGGCCTGCGATGATCCGGCCAGCCTGTTTTCGCGCGCCCGCCGCGAGCGGCTGCCGCTTCGCACCGAGTTCGAGTTGGACGCGGCGCTGCGGGATCGGATGCCGCCGCAGGCGGTGACCGGGCTCTCGCCCAGCTCGCTGCTCTACGTGCCGTTGGTGGCCCGCGAGCGGGTCATCGGCGTGCTGTGCTGCTGCACCGGAATCAGAGAGCCGTACGGCGAGGAGGAGCGGGACGTCGCGCTCGATCTCGGCCATCGGGCCGCGATGGCGCTCGAGAGCGCGCTGCTGCTGGTGAGCGTCGAGCAGGCCCGCGACGCCGCCCAGCGCGCGGCCGACGCCCGGGACCAGGTGCTGTCGATCGTCGCCCACGATCTGCGCACTCCGCTGAACGCGATCGCACTCTCTGCGCAGCAGCTGATCTTCCTCTCCGGCCGGGATGGCGCGGCCCCGGCCCGGAAGCCGGCCGAGCTGATTCGCTCTTCCACCCGGCAGATGGGCCTGCTGATCGACGATCTGCTGGCCCGGGCGAGCTTCGAGGCGGGCGTGCTGAAGTTCGAGCCCGCGACGCACCTGGCCGACGAGATCGTCGCAGACGTCGTCGCCGGCTTCGCACCGATGGCGGTCACCCGCGAGCTGTCGTTGACGGCGACCACCACCGACGCGGGCACCGTCCGCTGCGACCGGCTGCGGATCAGCCAGGTGCTGGGCAACCTCGTCAGCAACGCGTTCAACTTCACTGCCCCGGGTGGCGCGATCTCGATTCAGGTGTGCCGGGGGCCGGAGGCGATGACCTTCACCGTCACCGACACCGGGTCGGGAATCAGCCCCGAGTCGTGCGCGCGGGTCTTCGATCGCAACTGGTACGAGCCGATCGACAAGCCCCACGGGCTCGGGCTGGGGCTGTACATCGCCAAGCTCCTGGTCGGCGCCCACGGCGGGCAGATCTCGGTGCAGAGCCAGGTCGGCGTCGGCAGCACCTTCACCTTCTGGCTGCCGCTGCAGCCTCTGCAGGGCGGCTAATCGCCGGCCGCGAGCCGGGACATCAGCGCCAGCTCGTCGCGGACGAGCCGCGGGATCAGGAAGTGCTCGCGCACGCGGTCCCGCCCGCTCGCCCCGAGCGCCTTCGCCCGCTCGCGATCGCTGACCAGGGTGACGATGCCCTCGGCACACTCTTCGACGGTGTCGACGAGGATCCCCCCCACGCCCTCGGGCATCTGCATCGGGATTCCTCCCGTGCGGCCGGCGACCACCGGGGTGCCCTTCCACAGCGACTCGGACACCACCAGGCCGAAGCCCTCGCGCAGGGACTTCTGGATGGTCACCGCCGACAGGGTCTGGAACGCGTTGACCTCGATGTTCCCCACGCCGACCAGGTTGGTGAACACGTGGATCAACGGGTCGCCCTCCACTTCGGCCTCGATCCCACGGTAGATGTCCCAGCCCCCGGGATCGTCGAGGGCGAGCGAGCCGACCAGCGCCAGCTGCAGCTCGGGGATCTTCGCGCGGGCGAGGCGGTAGGCGTGGATCACGCCCAGGGGGTCCTTCCACGGGTCGAAGCGCGAGACCTGGGTGACCAGCGGCCGCTGGGTCCTCACCCCGATCCACTCCAGCAGCTGGCGGGCGATCGGCTCGGGCAGCGGGAGGTTCTTCGGGCTCTGGGGGTCGATCGCCGGCGCGATGATCTCGATCCGGCTGAGCGGGAAGTCGGGGGGAATGAAGTCGGGCAGGGTGAAGATCGCCGCGTCGAACCGGGCGATGAACGGGCGCAGGAAGCTCCAGATCTGCCGGTTGGGGCACGAGGTGTCGATGTGGCAGCGCCAGATCCAGCGCGCGGCCTCCTTGTCCCGGAACGCGAGGATCCCCGCCGGCTGGGGATCGTGGATGAAGACGAAGTCGTACTCGCCGCTGAAGGCCCTGGCGTTGACGCGCGAGGTCTCGAGGTAGGCGGTCTGCTGCGCCGGAGAGACGTCGAGCAGGCCGCCCTGCAGGCCGTTGTGGATCGCCTTGGTGACCTCGAAGAACGACTGGTTGCCGGTGACGATTCTCCATTCGGCCTTGAGCCCGAGATCGTTGAGCAGCGGCACGATCGAGCGCAGCAGCTCGGACACGCCGCCTCCGTAGGGGGTGGCGTTGAGGTGGAGCACCCGCGCCCCCTGGAGCTTGCGCGAGACTTCCCGGAGCTGCTCGAGCAGCTGATCCGGCGCGACTCCCCGGTACGAATCGACCGAGCGCTCTCCGACGTCCACGAGGTCGAGCATCGAAGATCACCCTCGAGCATCGGGTGTGCCAGTGCAGATGCTGCGGTGGCGGCGCTAATCGACGTACCCCGGCTGCTCGGGGGCCTGCGGCGGGGGAGTCGGCGCTGCGGGGCAGACCTCATTGCGCAGCGGCTCCCTCGCCTCGAACGCGCGCACGTTGTCGAGGGTGGTGGTGGCGATGTTCGCCAGCGCGTCCTCGGTGAGGAAGCCCTGGTGGGCGGTGATCAGAACGTTGGGGAAGGTCAACAGCCGCGCGAGCACGTCGTCCTGCAGCACCCGATCGGACAGGTCCTCGAAGAAGACGCCTTCCTCCTCCTCGTAGACATCGAGGCCGACCGAGCCGACGTGCCCGCTCTTCAGCGCCACGATCAGCGCCGGGGTGTCGATCAGCGCGCCGCGGGAGGTGTTGATCAGCATCACCCCGCGCTTCATCCGCCCCAGCGCCTCGGCGTCGATCAGGTGCCGGGTGGCCGCGGTCAGCGGCACGTGCAGCGAGATCAGATCGGCCTCGTCGTAGAGCCGCAGCAGCGGCGCCCAGGTGATGCCGAGCGGACGCGCCTGCTCGGGGTGGCTGTCGTGCCCCAGCACCCGGCAGCCGAACCCGGCGAAGATCCGCGCCGCGATCGAGCCGATTCGGCCCAGGCCGATGATCCCCACCGTCTTCCCGTGCAGGTCCACTCCGACCAGCCCATCGAGCGAGAAGTTCCCTTCCCGCACCCGGGCGTGGGCGCGGTGGGTCTTGCGGTTGAGCGTCAGCACCAGCGCCAGCGCGTGCTCGGCGACCGAGTAGGGCGAGTACTCGGGCACCCGCACCACCGGCAGTCCCAGCCGCATCGCGGCGTCGAGGTCGACCTGGTTGTAGCCGGCCGAGCGCAGCGCGATCAGCCGGGTGCCTCCTTCGTGGAGTTGTTCCAGCGTCGCCGCGTCGACCTCGTCGTTGACGAAGGAACAGACCACCGGGAACCCGGCGGCCAGCGGCGCGGTCTGGAGCGTCAGCCGCGGCTCGAAGTACGTCAGCGCGTGGCCGAACTGGGCGTTGGCGTCCTC
>JAGSPQ010000597.1 GCA_018262385.1 Myxococcaceae bacterium
TCGCCTTTCATCCGGGCGGGCAGTTCGCCTACCTGATCAACGAGCTGTCGAGCACGCTCCAGGCACTGGCGTTCGATTCGGGGACCGGGCGACTGAGTCCGCTGCAGCAGGTGTCGACGCTTCCGGCGGGCTTCAGCGGCGCGAACACCACCGCCGAGGTCTTCGTTCACCCGAACGGGCGCTTCGTCTACGGGAGCAACCGCGGCCACAACTCGATCGTGGCGTTCTCGATCAACGAGACCACCGGGTTGATGACGTTGATCGGACATACGCCGACCGGTGGAGCGACCCCGCGCAGCTTCGCGATCGATCCGGGTGGGACGGTGCTGCTCGCCGCGAACCAGGGCTCGGGCACCGTCACCAGCTTCCGGGTCAACGTCGACGCGGGGACGCTGACTTCGCTCGGGCAGAGCAAGGCGGTGAACAGCCCGGCGTTCGTGGGGATCGTCTACCTGCCGTGATGGGCTGAACGTCAGCGGGGTAATCGCCTCCTGGTGAAGAGGCAATTACCCCGGACGTCCGTCACCGGCTGTCAGTGAAGGCTCAGGTCGCGCCGCCTTCTTCGCCCACCGCCAGGGTGGTCATCGTGGGCGGCTTGCCGCTGCCTTCTTCACCGACGGCCATCGTGGTCATCGTGGGCGGCTTCACCCCACCGCCCTCCTCGCCGACCGCCATCGTGGTCATCGTCGGAGGCTTGCTGCCGCCTTCCTCACCGAGCGCCTTGGTGGTCGCGGTCGGGGGCTTGCTGCCGCCCTCTTCGCCCAGCGCCATCGTGGTCGCCTGCGGAGGCTTGCCGCTGCCCTCTTCGCCCACCGCCATCGTGGTCATCGTCGGAGGCTTGCCGCCCTCTTCACCGACCGCCGCGGTGGTCATCCCCGGGGGCTTGCTGCCGCCCTCTTCGCCCAGCGCCATCGTGGTCGCCTGCGGAGGTTTGCCGCTGCCCTCTTCGCCGACCGCCATCGTGGTCATCGTCGGGGGCTTGCCGCCCTCTTCACCGACCGCCGCCGAGGTCATCGTCGGGGGCTTGCCGCTGCCTTCCTCGCCGACCGCCATCGTGGTCATCGTCGGGGGCTTGCCGCTGCCTTCCTCGCCGACCGCCATCGTCGTGAAATCGCCGCCCGGCTTGCCCGGCCTGGTCCCGCCCTCTTCGCCGACCGCCATGGTGGTGAACGTCGAGCCGCCCGGCTTGATCGGCTTGCTGGGCTTGGTGGAGCCACCCTCCTCTCCGAGCGCGAGCGTCGTCGCCTGATTCTTCTTCTTCGGAGCCTTCGCCTTCTTCGCCTCGGTCTTCTTGCCCGCCTTCGGCAACGCGTACTTCACCAACCCCTTGCTGATTCTCGAGACCATGGTTTTTGACGCTCCTCGCCGAAGGGCGATCCGTTTGCCTACATTGTCGCCGGCAAAAGGCGGGGGTTGTGTACATTCGGTGCAATGCGCGTTGGCATTTTCGGCTCGGACGACGACCTCCAGTGCCAGGCGATCGCCAAAGCCCTTGGAACTCTAGGGGTTGAGAACATCCTCCTCCGGGATGACGCCCTCGATCACGGGCTGCCGCTCTCGGAGCTGGACGGGAAATACATCTACCGGGGCGTCGACCTCGACGACATCCGGTCCTTCTACCTCCGCAGCATCCCCGCCCCGTACGCCCCGGCGATGGAGCAGGACGGCGAGCTGGTCCTCTACGAAGACTGGTTCGAGCGGTACATGCACCAGCGCGAGCGGGCCACCTTCTACGTCGCGTGGCTCCTCGCCCTGCAGCACCGCGGCTGCCGCATCGTGAACGGGCCGCACGCGGCCAGCGTGCTGCAATACAAACCGTTCCAGCTGCACGCGCTGCGAGCGCTGGGCGCGCGCGTGCCCCGCACCCTGATCAGCAACGATCCGGCAGCGGTCCTCGCGTTCCTCGCTGAAGTGAAGGACGTGATCTTCAAGCCGATCATGGGTGGAGCGATCACCCGCGCCCTCAACGAGGAGACCCTCGAGGAGCTGCCCCAGGTGGTCGCCTCGCCCGTCATCTTCCAGGAGCGAATCGAGGGCGACGACCTGCGGATCATGATCGTCGGCGATCGGATCGTCTCCTCGGTCGCGATCGTCACCCCCGAGCAGCACCTCGATTTCCGCGATGATCCGGCCTACTCCGGCGGCGACGCCGAGTACCGCCACGTCGAGCTCCCCGAGCCGGTGAAGGAGTTCTGCCGGAAGGCGGCGCGCGACTGCGGCCTGCTGTTCGCCGGCATCGACATCAAGCACAAGCCCGGCGGTGAGTGGGTCTTCCTCGAGCTCAACAGCTCGCCGATCTACCTCGACGTCGAGCTCAAGCTCGGCCACCCGATCTCCGCCGCGATCGCCGAGCTGCTGGTCAAGCCCTGAGCTCGCAGCCCGCTACGCCATCAGCCTCCCCAGCACGTCCTTCAGTGCCGGCTTCAGCGTCAGCAGCGAGGCCATCGGATCCCCGAGCCGCTCCAGCCGTTCGATCGCATTGCGAATCGTGAACTGGGTGGGGGTCAGTCCCTTCTTCACCTCGGCCCAGACCAGCGGCATCGACACCGGCGCACCGGCTCGCGCCCGGACGCAGAACGGCGAGGCGATCAGCTTGTTGTTCCCGTTCTGGTAGCAGTCCAGGTACACGCGCCCTCCCCGCCTGGAGATCGTCCGCTCCACCGTCGACAGGCCGGGGTGGGTGCTGACGATCAGCTGCGCCAGCAGCTCGGCCAGCTTCACCGCGAAGCCGTGATCGACCTGGGCCCCGAGCGGAATCATCACGTGCAGCCCCGACGCGCCGCTGGTCTTGGGGAACGACGGAAGGCCCGCCTTGTCGCAGATGTTCCGCAGCGTGGTGGCGAGGGTGATCACCGACTCGAACGACGCCTCTTTCGGATCGAAGTCGATCACGCACCAGTCGGCGAGCTCGAGGCTCGGCAGCCGGCCCGCCGGCAGGTGCAGCGGCAGGGACCCCAGATTGGCGACCCACTCCAGCGAGCGCAGGTCGTCGCAGACCACCTGGTCGTAGTCGCGGTCGTCCTCCTCGTTGTGCACCGGGGTCGTCCGCAGCCAGCCGGGCGCCCCCTTCGCCGGCCTGGCCTTCTGGAAGAAGCTCTTCCCGTCGATTCCGTCGGGGAAGCGGGTCATCGTCAGCGGGCGATCCTTCAGGTACGGCAACAGCCAGGGCGAGACCGCGCGGTAGTAGTTGAAGACGTCTTCCTTCGTGATCCCCTCGCCCGGGAAATAGACCTTCTTCGGGTTGGTGAGCTTCACCTCGGGCGGCGCGAGCACCGCCGGGGCCACCACGCCCGCGGGAGGCACGCACTCCTCGGCCACCTTGTCGTCACGAAAGCGCAGCAGCACCGGCTCGCGCGGCGCCAGGCCCGGCGGCCAGTTCTTGTACCGGACCTCGGCCACCCGCACCGGCTCGGTCCACACCACGTCCTTGTCCTCGGTGAGCGGGCCCCGGCAGGGCGGCGTCTTGCGCCGGGCGGCGGTCAGCTCGGCCTTCACCTCTTTTTGCTGTCTGGGTCCGAAGCCGGCGCCCACCTTCCCCGCGTAGACCAGGCCCTGCGCGTCGCGGATCGCCAGGTGGAGCGCTCCGAAGTCCTCGGCGTACCCCACCACCGCGAAGTCGCAGCTCGAGGTGAACGCGACCTTCACCCAGTCCGGGCCCCGGCCTGCGCGGTAGGGGGCGTCGGCCCGCTTGCCCACGATGCCCTCGAGCCCCCTGGCGCGCACCGCCTCGAGCAGCGCCTCGCCCTGCTCCTCGACGTGATCCACCGCCCGGATCCGGCCCTCCTTCGGCAGCAACTGCTGAAGCAGCGCCTTGCGATCGCGAAGCGGCAGCTCGCGCAGATCCCGGCCGTCGAGCCGCAGCAGATCGAAGGCGA
>JAGSPQ010000598.1 GCA_018262385.1 Myxococcaceae bacterium
CTGATCGGATGAAAGGGAGAAAAGAAGCGCCGCCGGTCGAGGTCGTGCGCCGTCCGGTCGAGGCCAACCGCCCGGTGGTGAGCCCGGCGCCGGCGCCCGGGCCAGTGGCGCCCAAGCCCGTCGCCCCCCGGCCGGTGGGCGCGGCCGTGCCCCCCCGCCCGGTCGGAGCGATCGCTCCCCGCCCGATGGGCGCCCGCCCGTCCTCCAACGGGCCCGGCCAGCTGGCCCGGGCCGGCGGGCCGCCGAATCGGTTTGCCCCCCGCGGGCCTCCGCGCCCGCCGCCGACCCCCGAGCAGGTCGAGACGCTCGCGCGCAAGGAGCACGTGCCGGCGCGGATCGCCAAGGGCGAGCTGGAAGGGAAGATGAAGGTGCGCATCTGGCGCAAGCTTCACAAGGAAGAGGCGGCCCGGTTCGACCTCGCGTACGCGCTGATGGAGAAGCACCCGTCGCTGCCGCTGGCCGAGGCCTTCGGCTGCGTGCAGAGCGGGATGGAGGTCGAAGAGTTCCTCCAGCGCCGCGCCCGGGTGAAGAAGAAGGAAGAGGTGAAGGTCGCGCGCACCGCGGTGAGCGGCGAAGCGATCGACGCCTTCATCGGCGCGTTCATCGCCGACAAGGAACCGCTGGCGCTGGTGCTGGCCGAGCGCACCCTGCTCGACGCGATCGTCGAGGCGCAGCCGGTGTCGTTCAAGCTCGAGAAGTCCGGGCGGATCGAGAAGCTGCAGGTGGTGACGTTGACCCG
Source organism: Myxococcaceae bacterium (assembly GCA_018262385.1). GTDB lineage: Bacteria > Myxococcota > Myxococcia > Myxococcales > Myxococcaceae > JAGSPQ01. The sequence goes on from JAGSPQ010000598.1 coordinate 740, forward strand.
CAAGCCGGTCTGGGAAAAGTGGCTCAGCCAGCTCGAGCGCGAGCCGAAGTTGGCCCAGAAGCCGTTGCAGGTCGCCCGCCAGCCGGCGCGTCGTCCGGTCAGCGACCCGCGGCCGTTCCTCGAGCACCTCACCCGGCCGGTCAAGCTCACGCTGCGCAACGGGCTGACGCTGTCGTTCCCGCTGCGCGCGGTGGGGCCGTTCGATCTGCTCTGCGGCCCGGCGGACGACGAGGTGTTCTTCGTGCCGCTTCACGCGGTGGTCGAGTGGGCGCCGGTCTGAACAGTCAGTCGGTCTGCAGCTTGACCCGCAGCGCCTCGAGGATCTCCAGCCGGGTGCCGGCCGATCGTTCCCTCCACTCGACCTTGCACAGCGACTTGAGCCGGGCGAGCAGGCGGTAGGCGGTCGCGCGCGACACGTTGCGATCGAGCCCCCACTGCTCGATCGTCCCCTCCCCTTCGAGCACGTGGCGCAGCAGATCCTTCTCGTCGGCGTTGAGCAGCTCGAGCACCCCGCGCGCCAGCCGCTGCGCGTCGAGCTGGGCCCGCATCACCTCGGGAAACTCGCGCGAGCCCGAGGTCACCTCGCGCTCGGCGATCGCGGTGACGTAACGGCGCAGCAGCTCGCCGGTGGCCTCGGCGCAGGTCGGCTTGCTGCCCCGCTCGAGCCACAGCGCGGCCACCGCCTGCTCGACCGACACCGGAGCAAAGCGCCCCTGGGTCCGAATCGACGCGGGGAACCCGCCCGAGCTGGGCCGACTGACCAACGACGCGAGCGCGTCGCGCACGTGGGCCGACAGCGCGTGCCAGGCCGGCCGATCGTCCTGCTCGTCGGCGAGCACCTGCCGGAAGCGATGACGCACCGCCCGGCCCAGCTCGTCGTCGCTCATCGCCAGCAGCTCGGATCGCCGGGTGTCGTCGAGCACGTGCCGCTCGAAGAAGACGCCGATCAACCCATCGAGGATCTGGTTGGCCGCGGCCGACGGGCGCAACGCCGAGCCGAGCATCGCGCGCAACACGAGGAAGTCGTCGGCTGAGAACTCGCCCCGGGCCTCGAACGCCTGCAGGCCCACTCTGAAGCGCGCGGGGTCCATGGGCGCAGTGATGAACGGGTCGCTACTTCCGGCCGCGGTAGGCCGCGAGCGGAATCACCTGGCTCACGTGGGTGCCGGCGTGCGCCGACTGGGCCCGGCGAATCAGCAGCGGAATGTCGCCCTCGCCCCGCTCGACCGCCAGGCGCAGATCTCCCAACCGCTCGAGGTGGCGGCGCACCGGCAGGCCCTCGGGCGCGAGCGAGACGATGTGGCGCAGGTGGCTCTCGGCCAGCTCCAGCTGCTGCTCGGCGCGATCGAGGTCGCGGCGGGCGAGCGACAGCCAGGCCGCGGTCTCCTCGGCCACCAGCTGCAGCTCGTAGGCGAGGCTGAGGATCAGCCGCCCGCGGGCCGAGTCGGCCGCCACCCGCTCGAGCGCGACCTTCTGGTGCCGGGTGTCGCCCCGCTCGGTCCAGCTGCCGTGCACCACTGCGGTCCATTCGCCGCTCACTCCGCCCGACAGCAGCACCCGTCGGGCCAGCCCCCGCGAGACGTCGCCCAGGGTCACCACCAGCGCGTCGTCCTCGGCGCGGGTCGGGTAGGCGTGGCGGGTCGACAGCGCGCTGAACCCCTGCGGTTGGACCCGCACCGTCGCCCCGTGCGCGACCTCGCCGAACAGGTGAGAGATCACCGCGCCCATCGCCTCGCCCAGGCCGTCGGGGCCATCGACGTGCTCGTAGGCGTTGCCGGAAGGAAGGGTCAGCGCCTGGAGCACCTCGGCGACGTAGTGGCGGGCGAGGCCGAGCGCGTGCACCGAGACGCCTTCTTGCGACACGCGCAGCCCGAGCGAGTCGAAGGCTTCCTGGGTGTCGGGCCCCACCGAGGGTTCCCCGTCGGTCAGCAGCAGCAGCTTGGGCCGGCGGCCGGGGACCAGCACCCGCTGCAGCGATCTGGCCCCCAGCTCGACCGCCTGGTGGAGCGCGGTGCCGCGCCCGGTGCGCACGTCGGCGAGCGCGTCGGTCATCGCCCGCTTGCCCCGGGAGTCCATCGCCATCACCGCCACCCGCTGCTCGGCGACCCCGTCGAACAGCAGCAGCCCGAGGAAGTCGTCGGCGCGGGCGAGCTCGACGAACTGCTGGGCCGCTTCGATCGCCGCCGCCAGCGGAGCGCCCTTCATCGAGCCGCTGCGATCGAGCAGCAGGTTGACCATCACCGGCGCGCGGACCTCTTCTCCCGAGGCCTCGGCGCTCACCAGCACGTGCGCTTCCCGCGCTTCCCCTTCGCCGACTTCGACCGCCCAGGCTGACCAGTTCATGTTGTCTGCTCCTCAATACCCAAGACGGCAGCCGGCGGCTCGGCGTCTCAGCTGCTTCGAAGCTTAAGTCGGTGCGCAACCTTCTGCGTCGCGTTACAAGCCGCGCCGGAGGTCCCACCCGTGACTACGTTCCGTGCGTTCTGTTTGACGATGTTGGTGATGGCGGTCGGTTGCAAGAGCCCCGAGGCGGCCCCGAAGGCCGTGAAGAACGCGGCCGGCGAGCGGGTGGTCGAGCTGAAGGTCACCGAGAATGGCTTCGAGCCCACCCCGGTGACGGTGAAGAAAGGTGAGCCGCTGGTGCTGAAGGTGACCCGCACCACCGACAAGACCTGCGCGACCGAGATCCTGATCTCCGACACCGAGATCAACGTCCCGCTGCCGCTCAACCAGCCGGTGGAAGTGCGCTACACGCCGAACAAATCCGGGCAGATCCGGTACGGCTGCGCGATGGGGATGATGGTCGCCGGGGTGCTGGTCGTCGAGTAGCGCAACGGCTGCACGTCAGCCCTGTCCGGTAGGGTGTTCTGGATGTCGAAGAACCCCCACCTGCTGACCCACCACGCGTTCGTGGATCTCGAGACCACCGGCCTCGACCCCCGCTATGACGAGGTGATCGAGGTCGGCATCGCCTTCGTCGAGGACGACGTGGTGGTGAAGCGGGTCTCGCGGTTGTTCCGGCCCAGCCGCCCCCTGCCGCTGGTGATTGTGCGGCTGACCGGGCTGACCGACGCGGCGCTGGCGAGCGAGCCCGAGTTCGTCCAGTTCCTCCCCGAGCTCACCGGCCTGCTGCGTGGAGAGCTTCCTCGGGCCGCTGCTCGAAGAGCTCGGCGCGCCGGTGCTCGACACCTGCGAGCTGCTCCACTACCTGCACCCCGAGCTGGCCAGTCACTCCCTCGAGAGCCTGATCCGTTGGACCAGAGTCGGCACCCTCGCCGCCCATCGCGCGCTCCAGGACTGCGAGGACACCTTCGCCGCGCTTTGCGTGGTGCTCAGCCAGTGCGTGCGCAGCGCCCGCCACGAAGACATCGGCGATCTGCTCGCGACCCTGGAAGGAGCGGCCGACAGTCCCGAGGCGATGATCGGGCTGCTGCAGCGGCTGCTGGTCGCGACCCGCGCCGCCCGGCCGGTGCTCGAGCTGTCGGAGTCGACGCCGTTTCTGCCCGCTCCGCCCGAGCGGGCGCGGCGCTTCCGCTCGGAGGCCGCCAGCGTCAACGGGGCCGATCTCGACGCGCTGCTGGGCCGGGACGGAGCGATCGCCGACACCCTCGATGGCTTCAGCTCGCGCCCCGAGCAGCGCGGCATGGCCGCCGACGTGCTCCACACCCTCGCCACCTCGGGGTCGCTGGCGATCGAGGCGGGCACCGGCACCGGCAAGTCGCTGGGCTACCTGGCGCCCGCGGCGCTGTGGGCCAGCCGCGGAGGAGGCCGGGTGGGCATCGCGCCCCACACCCGCGCGCTGCAAGACCAGCTGATCGAAAAAGAGCTCCCCCGGCTGCACGCCGCCACCCAGGGCGCGTTCGGCTACGCGGTGCTCAAGGGTCAGGGCAACTACCTGTGCCGAAGGCGTACCCTCGAGGTCACCCGGGTACACGAGGCGATGAGCTGGGTCGATCGCGCGCCCCGGGCGTACCTGCGGGCCTTCCTGCGCCGCAGCGCCGAAGGCGACGTCGAACGGCTCAGCTACTGGTTCAAAGATCGCTACCCCGCGCTGCCGGCGCTGATCGCCGCCTCGCAGTCCACCGCCGCGACCACCCTCGCCGAGCGCTGCCCCCACTACACCCGCTGCTACTTCCACTCGGCGGTCTCGCACGCCCGCGACGCCGACGTGGTGGTGGTGAACCACGCGCTCGCGCTGGCCTGGCCCGATCGCTACCCGAAGCTCCACCACCTGATCGTCGACGAAGCCCACGAGCTGGAGGACTCGGCCACCACCGCCTGGGCGCTCGAGCTTTCCGAAGGCGCGTTCGGGGCCCTGCTCCACCGGGTCGGGGTGCTGCCGCGGTGGCTCAGCCGGGCCGGCCAGGCGGCCGCCGCCCAGGCGCTGACGCTGGGCTGCAGCGAGGTGGTGATCGATCTGAAGGTGCTTTCGGAAGCGCTCGCCGCCCTCGCCGAAGAGAGCGGCGACGAGCTGCGCATCACGCCCTCGGTGCGCGCCAGCCGCGGCTGGCTGCGGGTCCGCGACGCGCTCCACGGCCTCAAGGCCTCGCTGACTTCGGCCGAGCAGGCGCTCGCCGCCTCCGAGGCGCAGCTGGTGGGTGAGCCGGCGCTGCTGCGCGACGTGGAGGGAGCGCGCGCCGAGCTGCTCGCCCAGGCCACCCAGGTCGAAGAGGTCGCCGATCGTCCCCAGCCCGGCCGGTGCGACAGCCTGACGCTGCAGCGGGTCGGGTGGTCGATCGCCAGCCAGCCGATCAGCGTCGCGGCGCGGCTGAAGCAGGTGCTCGAGCCGCTGACGTCGGTCACCCTCGTCTCGGGCACGTTGTCGATTGGGCCCGGCGACAGCTGGGTGCTGGGCCGGCTGGGCTTCAACGGCGGGCCGCGCCCGATGCGGCTGGTGCGGTTCGACACCCCGTTCGATCTCGCCCGGCAGGCGCTGGTGGTGCTGGTCGACGACGCGCCCGAGGCGACCAGCAACGACTTCCTCGACTGGGCCGGCCAGCGGATCTCGGGCCTGGCCCGCTACCTCGGCGGCCGCACCCTCGGGCTGTTCGCCTCCACCCGACGGCTCGAGGCGGTCAGCGAGAAGGTGCGCCGCGAGCTCGAGCCCGAAGGCATCGAGGTGCTGCGCCAATCGCAGGGGTCGGCGCAGAAGCTGGTCGGGCGCCAGGCCGAAGACAGAGGCACCGTGCTGCTGGGCACCCGCCGCTTCTGGGCCGGCATCGACGTGCCGGGCCCGGCGGTCTCCTGCGTGTTCATCGACAAGCTCCCGCTCGAGCCTCACACCCGACCGCTGGTCGAAGCGCGCGAAGAGGCGCTCGGGGGAGAGCCGTTCGGCTTCGTCGGCTACCGGCTGCCCCGCGCGCTGCTGCAGCTGAAGCAGGGAGTGGGCCGGCTGGTGCGCTCGGGCACCGACTGCGGAGTGGTGGTGCTCGCCGACCCCGGCGCGATGGCCTACCGCGCCCAGCTGTACGCAGCGCT
>JAGSPQ010000599.1 GCA_018262385.1 Myxococcaceae bacterium
CTTGCTGCAGAACATCAAGCTGCTGGCAGTGGGCGCGGTCAGCACCCTGCACATCGGGGGCGCTCACCTGCGCTACACCACCCTGTCGCTGTTGCTCGATCCAGAGGAGGCCCGGGATCTGGCAGTGGCCCTTCGGGTCGGAGACCTCACCGCCACCTTGCGGGGCGACGGCGACACCCAGCTCGTCCCGCGCGAAGGGCGAACGACGATCCAGACCTTGCTGGTGGGGACCCGGGTCAAGGCGCTCCAGCGCAAGCGGTTCGAGACCATTCAAACCATTCGGGCCCACCCATGAGGTCCGACTCCGGCCAGGCGATGGTGGAGACGGCGCTGACCCTGCCGATGGTGGTGTTCCTGATGCTGGGCACCCTGCAGCTGTTCCTGGTGACCCAGGGCCGGATCCTCGCCCAGCTGGCGGCCTACCGCGCGACCCGGGTCGCCAGCACCAACCAGGGCAGCTGCAAGCGAATGCTGGACGCGGCGCTGGTGACGGTGATGCCGGCGGTGGATCCCTTCCTCGGCCGGCCCGGCGCGAGCCCGGGCGCCAAGCTCGCCGCGGCCTACGCCAAGCGCCGCAACAACCGCTACGCCGACGCAGTGTCCGACGGGGGCGCGGCGGTCACCTACTCCGGCGCGGTGGTGTGGATCGACCGGACCTTCGTCGGCTTCGGCTTCGATCAGCCCGGAGAGCTGCTGCGGCTCGAGTCGCGGCTGGTGTTCTGGTTCCCGATGCGGATTCCGTTCGCCAACTGGGTGCTGGCCCGGATGTACCTGGCCCACGCGGGGCTGGAGTCCTACACCGCGCAGAACCCGCTGATGATGACCCAGAAGGCGAACTGGGGAGCGGCGGGAGGGACGAACGCGAACCTCGACGCGTCGATTCGCGCAGAGCTGCAGGCCCGGGTCGCGCGCGGGGAGTACGTGTTCCCGATTCACACCACCTTCACGATGCGGATGATGACTCCGCTGGCCGCGGGCGGCGGGAGCAGCGCATGCCAATGAGCCTGCGCGGCCAGTCGATGGTCGTCTTCGCGATCTGTCTGCTGCTGCTGACCCTGATGGTCACGATCACCCTCTCGTTCGGGACGATGGCGAAGGAGAAGATGGAGATCCAGCAGGCCGCCGACCAGGCCGCGTGGAGCCAGGCGATCGCGACCGCGCGGACCTTCAACGAGATCGCCGTCTACAACCGCGCCCAGCTGGGGCAGATGGTCTCGCTGCTGGGAGTGGAGAGCGCGTTGAGCTACGCGGCGTGGTGGAGGGCGTACGTCAGCGCGATGCTGATGGGCTACTTCGACGTGCGCGACCAGCTGGGCGCGCAGATGGCCCAGCTGCAGCGCAACAGCGCCCTGGGGAAGCAGCCGGACTGCAACTCCGCCCCCTGCACCTGCAAGGAGCTGGGCCTGGCGATGAAGGAAGTGCAGGAGACGCGGATCAAGCCGCTCTACGACACCGGCACGCAGACGAGTGGGGCCGACCAGAACCACCCCTATGGCGGGGAGTACGAGCGCCTCTTCAACGGGTGGCAGCCCGTGGACACCGCCGCGGGGGAGCAGGTGCGGACCCTGCAGGGCTACGCGGCCGCCTTCCATGGGGCCCAGACCGATGCGTTCGATCGGGTGCTGATCGCGGGCAACCTCCAGGACTCGAAGCTGGCGCGCGCGTTGGTAGGCCGGGCGGCGGCGGGGAGCCGCGAGTGGGCGGTGGTCGACGAGAGCGTCAGCCTGCGCGAGGTGAACGCCGCCGTGCTCAGCGGCGGAGACAACCTGCACGCCGTCCGCGCGGCGATGGGCACCCGCGGCCACCCGTTCGTCACCCGGCGGCTGGGCGGGGCGGCCACCCTGACCGCGGCGATGAATGCCCTCATCCCCCTCGGCCCGAACGAGGGGCCGATCACCGAGCCGGCCTACAAGGGCAGCTCGTACTTCGGGCCGCTCGGGTACCCGGTGGGTCACTCCAACACCGTGGCGACCTCGAACCAGTCCTACGCCTGGGGAGACGATCACATCCAGCCGTTCAGGGTCGGCTACCGGAACACCGCCAACGCGGCCTGCAGCCGGACCTCGAGTCCCCGGCGGGTCTTCTCGTACGTGAAGTCCACCGACAAGGACGAGCTCACCGACCAGCACGGCTGGGATCCGACCTACGCCCCCGATGAGGCGGACCCTCCGACCGAGCGGCACACCACCGCCCCCTGCCGGGTCTACCTCCCCGCCGGCGGCTGGACCTCGTGCGTCTCGGTGTGGGTCACCTTCATGGACTACCAGCCGGCGGCGGTGGCCAACAAAGGCGACGCGTTCGGCCAGCCGAAGACGTTCGCCGCGGTGAAGCGCGATTACTCGGTGCGAACCGTCGCCGATCCCTGGAACCTCGCCTTCAAGTTCCGGTTTGCCGCCAGCTCCTCCGGCACGGCGTTCGCGCTGCGGGGCTCGAAGGCGCAGCCGCAGGCAGGCAGCAACCGGATCATCCTCACCGACGGCACGGACATCTCGACGCAGTCCGCGGTGTCGACCGGCATCGCCTACTACCACCGGGCGGACCACTGGAAGGAGCCGCCCAACCTCTTCAACCCGTTCTGGCGGGCCGGCCTGGTCCACGCCGACGTGGACGCCACCGGCGAGGCGGACTTCAGGAGCCAGATCAGCAAGGCCGCCCCGTGGGCCGCCGACGCGTACCTCGAGCTGCGCGCGCAGGGTTGGGCGGGGATCCCATGAGAGGGGCGCCGCGCCGTGGACAGTCGCTGGCGGAGACGGCGATCGGGCTGGTCGCCTTCGTGATCATCCTCACCTTCGGCATCCACTTCGCCGAGACGACCCTGCTGGCGATGAAGGTCACCGAGGCGGCCGCCGCGCCGCTGTGGGACGCCACCGCGCTGAAGATGCACACCCTGCCCACCTCGTTCTCCGAGGCGAAGACGTCGCTCGGGGTGGCGCAGGGCAACGCGCAGGGCCGCTACGCCGACTTCGATGGCCGCAGCAGCGTCTCGAGGGGCAGCGCGGTGACCGAGGTGTTCACCGCCGCGTCCGGGATGTCGATCTCCTGCAGCATGGGAGGCGTCTACAACTTCTTCGCCGGGGGGCCGCCGCCCTACATCTCCAACACCTACCGGGACAACGGCGGCGCCCAGTGCACCGCCAGCGCGAGCGCCGCCAGCATTCGGATGAGCCTGTTCAAGTACACCTACTGCGCCATCGGCCGTGGGGGCCGGCAGCCGTGCCGGGGCTCGATGTCGATGCTGCTGGACGACTGGGGGCTGGCGGGCCCGGCCGAGTCGTCCGAGTGCGTGGTGAAGACGAACGGCGGCGGCTGCAACGGGAACGCGCCGTACTCCAAGTCGGTCGAGAACGCCTTCGACGCCGTCGGCGACCGCGGCACCGCCCATGTGCGCTTGGTGCAGTTTGCGCTGCAGCGGCTGCCGCCCAACCTGGCCCAGGTCACCGACTTCTACCTGAGCTACCGGGGGGAAGAATCGAAGTTCACCGAGACGGTGAATGCGGGCGACAACGGCGACCCCGACTGGCACACGACGCCGTTTGCGACCCCGCCCCAGTACGAGGCCGCCCATGGCAGCCGCAGCAACTCGTACCTGGGGATGTGAGCATGACCGTCCTCGGGCTGTGGCTGATCCTCTGCGCGAGCCCCCAGGCGGACGGCGGCCCGCGCTTCCAGTGGGAGATCCCCGGGCTGATCAGCGACGTCGAGATCCCCGGAGACATCCAGACGGGCGGGGTGCCGGTGCGGTTGCGGGCGGTGCTGGTGAAGGGAAACCCCGACGTGCTGGCCAGCGCGATCGTCGCCAGCTTCGCGCGGCAGGGGCTCTACGTGCCCGCGTCGGGCAGCTTCCGGGAAGGGCTGCGGGAGTGGCAGGTGACC
>JAGSPQ010000600.1 GCA_018262385.1 Myxococcaceae bacterium
CGGCGGCAGCGCCGGCGGCGCAGGCGGCGGCAGCGCGGGTGGCGCGGGTGGGGGCAGCGCGGGCGGTGCAGGCGGCGGCAGCGCGGGTGGCGCCGGCGGCGGCGCCCCGGCGACCGAGCTCGTCTGCTCGGACAACCTCGACAACGACGCGGACAACCTGACCGACTGCAATGACCCGGACTGCGTCAGCCGCACCTGCGGCATGGGCTGCACCTGCGTGCTCAACCGGAAAAAGGAAATCAGCTGCAGCGACGGGGCGGACAACGACGGCGACGGCAACCCCGACTGCCTCGACACCGACTGCATCGGGATCGGCACCGAGAGCTGCACCGACGGCATCGACAACACCTGCGATCGCGCGATCGACTGTGGCGACGCCAAGTGCGCCGCCAACGCGGCGTGCACCGCGCTGCCCGACGGGAAGGAGTGCACCGCCAACGGTCAGTGCGCGGGAGGCAAGTGCTTCACCGAGGCGGCCTCGGGCGCGCCGAACGGGATGTGCACCAACCTGACCAGCTGCACCGTGGCCACCAACGCCGGCTGCAACGGCGGGATCTGCACCGAGGGCGGCACCTTCGACAGCTGCCGCGCCCGCTGCACCGGCACCGGCCTGGGCTCGACCGGCCGCTGCCGCGCCGGCTTCACCTGCTTCGACCCGGACACCAACACCTCCAACAACAACAGCGGCTGCGTGGCGCTCTGCACCGCCGATGCGGAATGCAGTGGGACCGCTACCGGTTACGGGTGCAATCCGTGGAGCAAGCTGTGCAGCTCCAAGGACAAGGGATTGGCGCGTTATGGCTCGTCTTGCACCACGGGGACCCAGTGTGAGAGCGGTTATTGCGACACCAGCGCCAACCTCTCCTTCGGGTACTGCTTCGGCCTCTGCCGAGGTGATTCCAAGTCCTGCGCCGCCGACGGAGTCTGTGAGTTCAACAGCTCCTTCGGAGACAACGTCGGCTACTGCATGGACGCCTGCACCACGCCCAACACGTTCTCCCAGTGCACGAACCAGAACAACCTCTGCCGCAGCCGCACCCCCGCCAACTTCTGCGCGTGCGGCGACTTCTTCGAGCAGTGCTTCCTCGACACCGATTGCTGCTCGGGCAGCTGCGGGTTCAACTTCTCCAACCTCTGCGACTGACCGCGTGAGCCCCGTCACAGTGCTGGTGGTCGACGACGATCACGCCAACCTCGACTCCGTCTGCAAGGTCTTCCAGCGGGAAGGCGTGCCGACCCTGAGCGCGCCCAACGGCCAGGAGGCGATCGAGCTGCTGCGCCGCCCCGACGTCGGGGTGATGGTGACCGACCTGATGATGCCCGGGGTCGACGGGCAGGAGCTGCTCAAGGCCGCCCGCGCGATGCGCCCCGACGTGGAGGTGGTGCTGATGACCGCCTACGCCACCGTCGAGACCGCGGTGAACGCGATGCGCGACGGCGCGTACGACTTCATCACCAAGCCGCTCAAGCGCCACTCGCTGGTGAAGGCGGTGCAGAAGGCGATGGAGAAGCAGGCGCTGGTCGCCGAGAACCGCGACCTCAAGGCCCAGCTGGCGGCGGTCGGGCCGCGCACGATGATCGGCCAGTCGCCCGCCTACCGCGCCTTTCTCGAGACGCTGGGCCAGGCGGCGCCCTCGACCGCGACGGTGCTGCTGATCGGCGAGTCGGGCACCGGCAAGGAGCTCGCCGCCCGCAGCATTCACGACCAGTCGCCGCGGGCGAAGGGGCCGTTCGTGGCGGTCAACTGCGCCGCGCTGCCCGAGAGCATCCTCGAGGCCGAGCTGTTCGGGGTCGAGAAGGGCGCCTTCACCGGAGCGGTGGCGCGCAAGGAAGGCCGGTTCGAGCGCGCCAGCGGCGGGACGCTGTTCCTCGACGAGGTCGGCGAGATGAGCGCCGGCGCGCAGGTGAAGCTGCTGCGGGTGCTGCAGGAAGGCGAGGTCGAGCGGCTGGGCGGGACCCACACCATCAAGGTCGACGTGCGGGTGGTCGCGGCGACGAACAAGGATCTGCAGCGCGAGATCGCCGAAGGCCGCTTCCGCGAAGATCTCTACTTCCGGCTCAACGTGGTCGAGGTGCGGATCCCCTCGCTCGCCAGCCGCCGCGAAGACGTACCGCTGCTGGCCGATCACTTCCTGCGCCGGTACGCGGCGAAGAACAACAAGGTGCTCAAGGGCTTCTCCGACGCGGCGCGCTCGCTGCTCGAGAACTACGCCTGGCCGGGCAACGTGCGCGAGCTGGAGCACGCGCTCGAGCGCGCGGTGGTGCTGTGCCGCAATGACGTGATCGACGTGGCGGATCTGCCCGACTCGGTGCGCAAGGGGCCGATCGGCGCGGCGAGCCAGATCGTGATCCCGATCGGCACCTCGATGGAGGAGATCGAGCGGCGGGTGATCCACGAGACGCTGCGCCACACCAAGGGCGACAAGAACCTCGCCGCCCGCCTGCTCGGCATCGCCGCCCGCACCATCTACCGCAAGCTCGCGGCCGACGAGGCCGAGGGCCAGAAGGGTGTCCCGGGCTCGGAGAGCTGATAGAGCGCGCGCATGCGCCGCGCCCTGCTCTCGCTGTTGCTGGTGGTGGGTTGTGGTGCGCCCCCTGCCCCTGCGTTCGACGGCGGCCAACCCGACGCCGGGCTCGACGCCGGGGTGGATGCGGGCGCAGACGCGGGCAACAAGTCGGCGGCCTGCGCGAGCACGTTCGGCACCGGCCTCACCGCCAGCTTCGGGCGCTTCGACGGAGTGGTGAGCGCGGTGGTGCGGCCCGCCGACACCCAGTGCGCGCTGCCCAACTCGGATCACGTCGTCGTGCAGGTGAAGACCGACGCAGGCGTGTACCGGATGGTGGTCAACGTGCTGTCGAGCTTCGGCGACCCCGACGTGCGGCTGGCCGCGATCAGCGCGCCGCTGCTCGGCGGGCCGTGGTCCGAAGGGTGGCACCCGGGCCTGCTGCTCGACTACCCGACCCACCTCTCGCTCCACAGCAGCGACGGCGGCTTCACCCCGATCCCGATGGCGCAGTTGATCGAGCGGGTGGCGGACGAGATCACCGTCGGCGAGAAGATCTCGGTGTTCGCCGAGAGCTCCGGAGGGCCGGTCTACGGCTCCAGCGCCCACAAGATTCACCGCAACGGCAGCAACCGCGACGGCGCGCTGGTGCTCAACCCGGAAGGGACGAGCGCCCGCTGGCTGCTGTTCCACTTCGCCAACCAGAGCTTCTGATCAGTGGTGGTGGTGGCCGTGCCCACCGAACCGGGCCGTGCGCTGGTGCGACTGGCGCAGGCCGGCGACCGCCTGGGTCTGCGCCGCGCCACTGACCGCATCGACCAGCGCGTGCCAGCGGCGATCGATCTGGCCGAGCAGCTCGGCGTCGTTCGCCGCGTCCGCCTTGTCCCCCAGCGCCGACAGCGGGCCCATCGCCTGCTCCCCGGCCTTCAGGTGGATCAGCGCGTCGATCGCCGACATCTGCGCGTATTCCTCGCGCGCCACGTCGCCGGCGATCGCCTCCAGCTGCGCCAGCGCCGGTGCGCGCTCGCCCTTCGCCGAAAGCACCAGCGCCGACGACACTCCCTTGCGCACCGGGAACAGCGTCTCTTCGACGGTGACGAAGCGGTCGGCCGCCTGGACGTGGCCGTCGCGGGCCAGCCCCTCGGCCAGCAGGTCCAGCGTCTCGAGCGAGCCCGACAGCACCATCACCACCTCGGCCATGAAGTGATCGCGGCGCTCGCCCGGCTCGGGCAGCTTCTTCAGCACCGCGTCGATCTCGTCGAACTTCGCGTCGACCGGCGCGGTGTCCTCGCGCCTGCGCAGCTGCATCAGCGCATTGAGCAGGTGGGTCAGCGCCTCGACCACGTC
>JAGSPQ010000601.1 GCA_018262385.1 Myxococcaceae bacterium
TCCGACAGCTCGTCCTCGCCCAGCGAGTGCAGATCGACCACCGTAGTCCGCGGGCGGGCGGTCAGTTCCTGCAGGTGGCGGTTGAACTCGCGCACCCGCGCCGAGATCACCGCCGGCGGGATGCTCATCATCGACATCGCCCCCTTCGCGATCGGCGCGTGCCCCAGATCGATCAGGTTGCTGATCACCACCTGGGCGGTGGTGCGCGCCAGCGCGTCGGCGATCGCAACCAGGTTGGCGCGAAACCGGTCGGGCGCGACCAGCCGCCACAGATCGTTTCCGCCCACCCCGAGGGTGATCAGGTGGGGCGCCACCGACACCGCCTTCTCGATCTGCCAGCGCAGCACGTCGCCGCTGACCGAACCGCTCTGGCCGAGGTTGAGGATGCCGGCCGGCCACCCGAGGGACTTCATCCGGCGGTAGAGCAGCTCGGGGTAGCCCAACCCCGAGGCTCCGACCCCGACCGCGGTCGAGTCGCCCAGCGCCACGTAACGGAACAGCTTGCCCATGGATCACGGCAAGCCTAACGGCGGGCTCAGGCCCCCGCTCGGCTGAGCACCCCCTCGACCACCTGGCGGGCGATCGGGTGGTAGCCGGCCTTGAACCGCTCGAACGCCGCCCGGGCCCGCGCGCGGGTCGCCGGCTGCTTCGCCAGCGCCTCGTACAGCGGCCGGAGGTACTTCATCCGGCCCACCTTCCCGAGCACCTCTTCGATCCGCGGCACCGCCGGGGCGTAGCCGGCGCTCGCGGCGAGGGCGAGCCAGTCGACCAGCACCTCCGGGTTGTTGCTGGCGGTGAGGTGAAAGCGCGCGTCGAGCTCGGCGGCCGCCTCGAGGCTCACCGGCCGCGTGACCGAGTCGAGGTACAGCTGCCACTGGGCGACGTTCCAGCCGGCGGCCTGGGCGGGGGTGGCGATCGCGCCCCCCAGCTGATCGATCTGCTCGAGCCTGGCCGAGCGGGCGACCGGCGCGTTGGCCGGTACCCCGGGGCCGTCGATCCAGGCGGCGGCGTCGACGCGGGCCAGCGCTCCGGGCAGCTCCCGCTCGCACAGACCGAGGAAGTCGTCGGTGGTGATCGACTGGAACCGAAAGGCGCCGAGGTAGGCGCGCAGGAAGCGGGCAAAGGCCTCCCGGCCGACCGCCTCTTCCAGCGTGGCCAGCAGCAGATAGCCCTTCTCGTAGGGCACCTGGGAGTACGCCTCGTCGGGGTCGATGCCCGCCAGGGTGGTGCGCAGCCGGGTCAGCTCGGGCTGCTGGGAGAACCGCGCCACCGCCTCGTCGAGCGAGCGCCGGCCGAGGGCGGCGTGCAGCGCGGCCACCTCTTTTCCCTCGAGGACCTCGAGGATCCGCCGCTCGGCGAAGACGGTGAAGCCCTCGTTGAGCCAGAAGTGCTCGGCGTTGGCGTTGGAGACCAGGTTGCCCGTCCACGAGTGGGCCAGCTCGTGCGCCACCACGTTCACCAGCGAGCGATCACCGGTGATGATCGTGGGGGTGAGGAAGGTCAGCCGGGGATTCTCCATCCCTCCGTAGGGGAACGACGGGGGCATGGTGAGGATGTCGAACCGATCCCAGTCATAGGGGCCGAACAGCTGCTCGGCCGCGGCGATCATCTGATCGACCTGGGCGAACTCGTGGGCCGCCGCCTCGACCAGCGACGGCTCGGCGTACACCCGCGAGCGCGGCCCCAGCTCGCGCGAGACCAGCTCGCCCACCGCGAAGGCGAACAGGTAGGGCGGGATCGGCTGGGGCATCTGGAAGTGCTCGGTCGCCTCGTCCCCGGCCACCTCGCGCTTGAGCCACGCCGCCGCCATCACCGCCTTCAGCCGGGCGGGGACCTTCAGCTGGGCCTGGTAGCGAATCCGCAGGCGGGGGGTGTCCTGCAGCGGGATCACCGAGCGGGCATGAATCGCCTGGCACTGGCTGAAGAGGAAGGGCTCCTTGCCGCCGGCGGTCTGGCCCGGGTCGAGCCACTGCAGCGCGGACGCCTGGGGGGCGGTGCGGTAGCGGATCCGGACGCCCCGCGCTCCGGCCGGCAGCGCGATCTCCAGCCGGGCGCCGAGCACCGGGTCGGGCGGGTGGAGCACGAACGGCAGCGGGCCGCCGGTCAGGTCGAACACCCCGCCCAGCTCGAGATCCCGGGTGTCGAGGTCCAGCGGCCCCTTCGGCGCCGGGGCGCGGAAGTGGAGCGTCGCCTCGGCCTCCAGCCGCTTCGCGCCGAAGTCGACCCGCGCCTGCCAGTCGAGCGCGTCGGTCTGCGGCTGGGTGTCGTCGTTGTACGAGTGGGGGTCGAGGCGGGCCATCCGCGCCTTCTAGTGGATCGCCCATCCATCGAGCATCTCTATCGATCGCGTCCAGAACCCCGAAGAAGGCTGTCGTCAATCCGAGCGGCCCCCAGACACCGGCGTCGCGCAGCCGCTCGCGCACGCCGGCCCGGATCGCAGTGGCGCCCCGCGGGGTTGGCGGTTGGTACGCCCGGTGCTCTGACCCCGGCGGCGGAATTCGAGCTGCAGTTCGAGTTGTCGGGAGGTGGGACGAATCCGCGCCGCACTGAGGCCGACAGGCGATATGCAGACGCGCCCCAAATGGACCAGGGGCTGATGGAGGATGCCTTGGCGGACAGTGGTTGGATGGGTCGTTTCGAGCGGCTGCTCGGGAAGCTGGCGGTCAAATCGCACCGCAACCCGGTGGTCGCGTTGGGCATCGCTGCCGCGCTGACCCTGGTGGGCGGTTACTTCGCTTCCCGGCTGCCGATGGTGGCCGACCTCGAGAAGCTGCTGCCGAAGACCTTCGAGTCGGTGAAGGGGCTCGACCGGCTCAAAGACCGCTTCGGCGGCATCGGCTACGTGGTGGTGGTCGGCGTCAACGGCACCCCCGAGCAGCTCAAGGCGTTCGCCGACGAGTACGCCCCGCGGATCGAGAAAGAGATCCCCGGCATCCGCTACGTCGATCACAAGCGCTCGGGCCGGTTCTTCGAAGAGCGCAAGCTCTACTACCTCGACCTCGAGGATCTGCAGGAGGTCGCCCGCCGGGTCAAAGAGCGCGAGAAGTACGAGCGCCGCCAGCAGAACCCGATGTTCGTGAAGCTGGACGAGGAAGAGCCGCCCTCGCTCGACATGAGCGACATCGAGCTGAAGTACGGCACCCGGTCGGATCAGCGCCTCGCGTCCGGCGGCGACTACTACCTCGACGAAGAACGCAAGCTGGTCGTGCTGCTGGGCAAGCCCGATCAGATCGCCTCCGACCTCACCTTCACCGAGAAGGTGGTCACCGCGACCGAGGACTACTTCCAGAAGCAGGATCTGAAGAGGTTCGGCCCCGACTTCCGGATCAGCCTCACCGGGACGTTCAAGTACAAAGTCGATCAGCAGCGGCAGCTGACCAACGACATGACGCGGGCGACGCTGCTCGCGTTCCTGCTGTTGATTGGGTACCTGATCTTCCACTTCCGCGGGATCCTGCCGGTGTTCTGCGTGCTGGTGCCGGTCTCGGCCGGCCTGGCGTGGACGTACGGCGCGACCTTCTTCATCTTCGGCGGGATCAACATCCTCACCGGCTTCCTCGGCGCGGTGCTCGGCGGCCTGGGCACCGAGCACGGCATCCACCTGGTCGGGCGCTACTCGGCCCTGCGGGGAGAGGGCGAGAGCTCGGAAGAAGCGACCCGCGACGCGTTCTCTCACACCGGCAGCTCGGCGATCACCTCGTCGCTGGTCGCCGCGCTGACCTTCATCTCGATCTCGTTCTCCGAGTTCGGCGCCTTCCGCGAGTTCGGCGTGATCGCCGCGATCGGCATGCTGGTCGTCGTCGCCTCGTACTTCCTCGTGCTGCCGGCGATCTTCGGCCTCGCCACCCGG
>JAGSPQ010000602.1 GCA_018262385.1 Myxococcaceae bacterium
GAAGGAGAGGGGATTCCGAAGAAGGACGCCCAGGCGCGCGCGGTGAAGATGGCGGCCGAGCTGACCCGGCTGGACTTTCCGAAGTCGGGGGTGAAGATCGCCGCCGACGGAGCGCTCACTCCGTAAGCGAAGAAGGCCCAATGCGAATCGGTGTCAGCTACCCGCAGTTGGCGCGCCGACTGGTGTTGCGCACCGCTCCCGACTGGGATCGCGACCTGCTCCCGCACGAGGCGACGGACACCCAGGCGTGGTTCGAGGTCGACGTTCCCGGCCATACGCTCGAGCTCAAGCCCTGTCTGCGCGACGGCGCCGGCCTGACCTGGGCGCGCGGGCCCAACTACGTGCTGACGGCCCACGAGCGCAATCGCGGCCTGTGGCCCTACTTCTTCTCCGAGGAACGGGGCCGGGTGTCCGACGTGCTGCGGGTCGAGTTCGAGGGCCAGACGCGGGCGATCCGCATCTACCACCCGCCCGGCTACGAGGAGAACACGCTGCGCCGCTTCCCGGTGCTCTACATGCAGGACGGGCAGAACCTCTTCTTCCCCGAAGAGTCCTTCCTCGGAAACGAGTGGCAGGTGGACGAGACGATGGACCGGCTCGACCAGATGAACGCGCTGCGCAAGGCGATCGTGGTGGGGGTCGCGCCGGCCGATCGGATGACCGACTACACCCGGCCCGGCTACGGCCCTTACGGGCGCTTCCTCACCGAGCGGCTCAAGCCGCTGATCGACGCCAACCTGCGCACCCTCCCCGGCCCGGAGAACTCGGTGGTGATGGGCTCGTCCCTCGGCGGAGTGGCGGCGCTGCACGTGGCGTGGCAGCACTCCGACGTGTTCGGCCGGGTGGCCTGCCTGTCGAGCACCTTCGGCCGGATGGATGACCTGTTCGAGCGAATCGCCACCGAGCCGCGGCGCCGGCTGCTGGTGTACCTCGACAGCGGCTGGCCCCAGGACAACTACGACGCCACCAACGCGATGCGCGACCTGCTGATCAGCCGCGGCTACCGGCTCGGGGTGGACCTCTTGCAGTTCAGCTTCCCGGAAGGGCTGCACCACGAGCAGTCGTGGTCGGGGCGGATCCACCTGCCGTGTCAGTTCTTCTTCGGGCGCGCGTGGCGAGGGCAACGCGGGGAGAGCTGAAGCGAGCGGCGGTTTTCTGGAGGTTCCTCTCTTCGCCTGCGCGAATGTCTGCGCTGGTGCATCATTGGATCCTGCTGTTGCGCACCGGTTCCAGTGGGAGCGGCTGTTGCACTGCCACGCCGGCCACGTCGGGGGGATTCACTTGAGCTCAGCGGCGGTGGAGTTCGTTCGAAGCAGAGGCGTGCCGCTGGCGCTGGTGGCTCTCACCGTCGCCTCCGGATGTCAGTGCTGGCGTCCCGTCGAGGAGTGCGGTGCGGCGGGTTGCCCCGACGGCGGCGGCGGCGGTGAGGGAGGTGGTGCCGCCGGTGGAGCCGGGGGCTTCGGCGGCTCCTCCGCAGCCGGCGGTGGCGAGGGAGGTGGTGGCGCAGGAGGTGGTGCCGCAGGAGGTGGTGCCGCAGGTGGCGGTGCCGCAGGTGGCGGTGCCGCAGGTGGCGGTGCCGCAGGTGGCGGTGCCGCGGGCGGTGGTGCCGCGGGCGGAGGTGCGGGAGGCTTCGGTGGCTCGGGCGACGGCGGCTGCCCCACCCGCTTCGACACCTTTGCCGGCCGCTCCAGCTACGCCAGGCCGAAACAACCGGCGGTGCTCTACCAGGCCAACGGCGGGATCTGGTTCTCGCTCTGCATCCCGGGCTGCGACCTCAACAAGCCCTTCATGTCTTTTCCCGCCCGGCTCGCTTCCGCCGAGGTGGGCCGGACCCTGGCCCCGGTGCTCGCTCCGACCCTGACCGGTCTGGCCGCCGCCTGGCGTACCGGCCTCGACGGCGGCTCGGTCGTCTACGCCGAGTGCCTCAACCCCAGTGGTGCCTGCGTCCAGGCCTCGGAGTGGACGAACGTCCCGCTCTTCCCCGCCCACGGCCCAGCGGTCGCGGTCGCCGCGCTGGGAGCGACGCGGGGAATGGTCTTCAAGGCCCTGAGCCCGGGAATGGATGGCGCTGCCTACGCCGAGTGCGCGGGCAACTGCACCCTCGCGGGCTCGTGGTGGTCCGTGCTCACCGGGGCTTCGTTTCCCAACGCCCAGGGGGCAGATCTGCTGCTCGAAGACGCCGGCAGCGGCACGCTTCGCCACACCGCGGTGTGGGGTGGAGACTCGCTCCTCAGCCCGTCGGACATGCTGCTGCGCGAGTGCACCGGCCCCTGCAACGGACCCGGCAGCTGGGCCAACGCCCCGCTGGAGCCGGGGGTGTTCCCGCAGCTGGTGCTGGACGGCTCCGGTCTGCCGCGGGTCTTTTTTCTGAGCAGCTTTCCGGGCGGAGCGCTGCGGGTGGGCCGCTGCCTGCAGCGTCCCTGCTCCCTCCCCACCAACTGGAGCTACTCCGGGCTGCTCCCGGCGGTGTTCGGCTTCAGCGCCGGCTCGAGCGACGCCGGCACCTGGTTCCTCGCCTCCCACAACACCAATCGGCTGATCGTCGGCGTCGAGGCCGCGGGCGGCTACTCGACCTCTGACTTCGGCCGCTGTGGGCCCACCTCCGGCGACTTCCCTTCCGCCGACCGATACTCCCCTCCGGACCACGCCGCGTACAGCCGCCCAAACTCGATGTGGATCGAGTGACGAGCTACTGCGCCTTGCCGATCAGCCGGTAGGTCGAGGTCGCCGCGTACCCGCGCACCATCAGGTGCACCGGCGCCGGGGTGGCGAGGTTGAGCACGCACTCCTCGCTCGAGCCGCTCTTGTACGGGCGGCAGTCGTACTGGGTGGTGGTCGGCGCCGCGCCGCTGCGCACGTAGAGATCCGCGTCGCCGCTGCCGGTCATCGTGAACACGTACCGTCCCGCCGCGAGCACCGGCGTGGCCCAGGTCTGGCCGGCCGACTTCAGCACAGTGCCCGACTGATCCAGCCCCGCCCACGCCGCCGGAGGATTCGTCCGCGCCTCGCCGGCGATCACCAGGGTGAAGAAGTTGGCGCCCGCCGAGTAGCCGCTGATCGAGGCGAAGATCTTCGCCGGCGCGGTCAGCGTCACCGTGCACACCTCGGCCGAGCCGCTGGCGTACGGCCGGCAGTCGTAGACCGTCGCCGTCGGAGCCGCGCCAACCTTCACGTACAGATCCGCGTCGCCGCCCGCGTGCGCCGGGTCGTGGCCCAGCGTCAGCGTGTACTTGCCCGCCGGAACCTCGGGCGTCTGGTAGCGAAGCTCCTGGCCCTGGTCGACCGAGCCCGCCTCGCGCTGGATGAACGACGGAGGCACGAACCCGCCCGGCACGTACCCCGGGTAGTAGACGTTGTCCTCTTCACCGGTGACGGTGATGATCTGCGACCGGTCGACCGCGGCGAACATCTGGTCGTAGGTCAGCGGCGCGTCGACCTTCATCAGCCCGCGCATCAGCGCCGCCGACGCGATCGGCATCGAGCTGAAGAACGCCGGCATCCCGTTGGTGACGATCTCCATGTACTTGCTGCCGGCCGGATCGTCGGGGTTCAGCCGCGCCCGGCTCTGCGCCATCGCGCCGTCGACGTAGGCGAAGGTGTCGCAGCCGTTCATGAACACGATCGCGTACTGGCCCGCCACGAAGCGGCCCTTGTTCGCCAGCGCGCGGATGTTGGCGCCCAGGCCCGCGTGGCCGTTGTAGGCGATCAGATCCGCGCGGGTGGACAGCGCCTCGTAGCGGGCGTCGAACGCGGCGCCGGCGGTGCGGACGTTGTCGACCAGCAGCGCGGTGACCGAGACCTTCTTTCCGTTGGCGAGCGTGGCGCTGAAGGTGATGTCCG
>JAGSPQ010000603.1 GCA_018262385.1 Myxococcaceae bacterium
AGCTGGTCGCCTCGGCCCAGGAGCTGAAGGCCCGGGTCGAGCCTTCGGTGGTGGAGGCGGCGCTGAAGAAGGTCGGCGGCCAGGCCGAGTGGGTCGCCGCCAGCAAGGAAGACCTGCGCGCCTTCATTCGCGCCACCCCCCTCGCCGAGGAGCTCAGGCTGCCGGCGTCCCAACGCCCCGCGCTCCCCGACGCGCTCGGGTTCGTGCTCGCCGAGGCCCGCGAGGTCGACGCGGTTCGGGCCCGCCGCCTGCGCGAGCTCAACGGGTTGAAGCTCGATCTGGCCGACCAGGGCGCCGTGCGCCAGGTGCTCCGCAAGGGGGTGCGGATCGAGACGGTGACCCGGGTGGCGCCGAACTTTGCCTGGGTGTTGCTGGTGGGCCGCAACCTCGACTCCAGCGAGTACCGGTTCTCGGAAGCGTGGGGGCTGCGCGAGGGCAAGTGGCGCCAGCACTGGCCTCCGCGCGACCAGGATCTGCGCTGGCTGCCGAAGGACTTCGCCCCCCCGCTCGATCTGCCGATCGAGGTGAGGAGCAAGCTCAAGCTGCGGCTGCTGGCCCAGCTGTATGATCTGGGCAAGCCCACCGCGCCGCTCGAGCCGCTGAGCGGAGTGCTGGGCTGCGGCAGCCGCTAGCGCCGATCAGTTGATCGCGCTGGTGAAGGTGCCGCCCCACAGCCCCTTGAGGTTGGCGAGGATCTTCACCGCCGGGATGGTCCCGATCCGCAGGTTCATCATCCCGCGCCGCCGGGTCGCGAACGGGAACATCTTCAGCTCGAAGCCGTAGTACGGCGAGGTGCCCGCCGCCGCCATCATCAGCTCGCCGCGGAACATCACCGCCCCCGGCGCGATCGGCTCTCCCACCGGCAGCCCGTTGGGGCCGATGCGGTAGGCGGCCGAGGCCTTCCCGTTGATCACCTCGCACTCCACCTTGTTCGAGTTGGCGAGGTAGTAGGGCACCGTCTTCAACGCGACCGAGGTGAAGTACCCCGCGCCGCCCTTCATCAGCTGGTTCAGCATCCCCTTGCCGACGTTGCGCTTGACCCAGAGGTAGTCGTTGAGCAGCTTGCCATCGAGCCCGAGGCCGGCAAACGGCGCCCGCTTCCCTTCCACCATCAGCAGGTCGAGGGTGCGGTAGCCGGGCACTTCGCCCGCCCGGGCGCGCAGCACGTCGTCGAGGATCCCGTCGCCCCGGGAAGAGCGCATCAGCGTCGCCACCGAGTTGCCGGTGCCGAGCTTCAGCACCCCGAACCGCGGCGCGGCCAGCCCCGGGTGGTGCTGCCGGCGCAGCTCGACCTGGTTCATGATCTCGTTGACGAAGCTGCTGAAGGTGCCGTCGCCGCCGCCGAGGAAGACGGTGTGGTAGCGCCGGTCGAGCACCGCCTGGGCGATTCGCCGGGCGTCGAGCTCCGAGCGGGAGATGTACAGGTCTCCCTCCGGGACGACGTGGGAGAGGGAGCGGACGATCTTCGGGCTGAACTTGCGGGCGTTGGCGTTGAGCAGCACGGCAACCTTGTGATCCGCCTGCGTCTTCGGCGGGACCTGCTGCACATCGCTGCGGAACGGTTGAACCCACATGTCGGCCTCCGGGGTGCTGCCTGCTGCCGGGGACTAAGCAGGTTTTGCGCCATCTGACGTGGTGCGTTAAGCCTATGAAACAGCAGGGTAACGAACGGCCTCGACGCGGTGCGCTGCATCGGCGCGGTGGCAGTGGTGCGAAGGCCGCTATGCAGTAGGGGCCCGGTTCAGATCGTTGGCCTGCGGTTTGACAGGCGGGACTTCGCGGTTAGCTTGATTCCAGTCGCGTCGGAAAAACCGCTCGCGGATCAACACTTTAGGGAGACTGGCACATGGCAAAGATCATCGGAATCGACCTTGGCACCACCAACAGCGTGGTGGCGATCATGGAGGGCCGGGAGCCCAAGGTCATCACCAACGAAGAGGGGAGCCGGATCACCCCCTCGGTGGTGGCATTCACCAAGGATGGCGAGCGGCTGGTCGGCCAGGTCGCCAAGCGGCAGGCGATCACCAACCCGGAGCGGACGATCTATTCGATCAAGCGCTTCATGGGCCGTCGCTATGACGAGGTGAGCGAGGAAGCCAAGCTCGTCCCCTACAAGATCGTCCGCGGCCCGAACAGCGACGCCCGGGTCGAGATTGACGGCAAGCAGTACTCGGCGCCGGAGATTTCGGCCCAGGTGCTGCTGAAGCTCAAGCGGGCCGCCGAGAACTACCTGGGCGAGAAGGTCACCGATGCGGTGATCACCGTTCCGGCGTACTTCAACGACGCCCAGCGCCAGGCCACCAAGGACGCCGGAGAGATCGCCGGCCTCAACGTCCGCCGGATCGTCAACGAGCCCACTGCGGCGGCGCTCGCCTACGGCCTCGATCGGAAGAAGAACGAGAAGATCGCCGTCTACGACTTCGGCGGCGGCACCTTCGACATCTCGATTCTCGACATGGGCGAGGGCGCGGTCGAAGTGCTGGCCACCAACGGCGACACCCACCTCGGCGGCGACAACATCGACCTGCGGATCATGGATTGGCTGATCGCCGAGTTCAAGAAGGACACCGGCCTCGACGTCTCGAAGGACAAGATGGTGATTCAGCGGCTGAAGGAGGCCTCGGAGAAAGCCAAGATCGAGCTGTCGAGCGTGATGGAGACGGACATCAACCTGCCGTTCCTCACCGCCGACGCGACCGGCCCCAAGCACCTCAACGTCAAGCTCACCCGGGCCAAGTTCGAGGCGATGATCGACGACCTGATCGAACGGTCGCTCGAGCCGTGCCGCAAGTGCATCAAGGACTCGGGCCTCGAGCTGTCGGCGATCAACGAGGTGATTCTGGTCGGCGGCATCACCCGCATTCCCCGGGTGATCGAAGCGGTGAAGAAGCTGTTCAACCGCGAGCCCAACCGCACCGTGAACCCCGACGAGGTGGTCGCGGTCGGCGCGGCGGTGCAGGCCGGCGTGCTCTCCGGCGAGGTCAAAGACATCCTGCTGCTGGACGTCACTCCGCTCTCGCTCGGGGTCGAGACCCTGGGCGGCGTGTTCACCCGGCTGATCGAGCGCAACACCACCATCCCGACCCGGAAGTCGGAGGTGTTCTCGACCGCCGCGGACAGCCAGTCGCAGGTCGAGATCCACGTGCTGCAGGGTGAGCGCGAGATGGCGGCCGACAACAAGAGCCTCGGGCGCTTCCACCTCACCGGCCTCCCGCCGGCGCCGCGGGGCGTGCCGCAGATCGAGGTGATCTACGACATCGACGCCAACGGCATCCTCAACGTCACCGCCAAGGACAAGGCGACCAACAAGGAATCGAAGGTCACCATCACCCACTCGTCCGGGCTCGCGAAGGACGAGGTCGAGAAGATGGTCAAGGACGCCCAGGCCAACGAGGCGGCCGACAAGGAGCGCCGCGCGCTGATCGAGGTGAAGAACAAGGCCGAGAACCTCAGCTACCAGATGGACAAGCTGCTGAAGGAGAACAAGGAGAAGCTCGGCGCCGACACCGCCACTTCGCTCGAGGCGGCGATGAAGGAGCTGAACACCGTTCGCGAGGGCACCGACAAGGCGGCGATCGAGGCCGCCCTCACCAAGCTCGAGCAGGTCAGCCACAAGGCGGCGGAGGAGATGTACAAGGCCGCGGGCGCCGCAGCAGGCGCCGCCCCCGGAGGGCCTCAGGCTCCCGCCGGCGCAGACGGCTCGGCCCCCGGCAGCCAGGCGACCCCGAAGAAGGACGACGTGGTCGACGCCGAGTTCCGATCGAACTGAAAAGAGCCGTCTAGAAGGGCCACGCAAGAGCCTCACGCCAGCTTACCGGCGTGGGGCTTTTTTCTTGTCTCAGCGGTGAGCGCGGGCCGATCGCTCGGCCCCACCTGAGCTCCCGATCAGGATCGTGAAGAGGGCAGGGCGGAGCCCCGATGCTCCACCCGGACGTCCGGGTTGGCGTCGATTGCCCGGTTTCTGACGCGGATTCCGACAGCCGAGCGGCCGGAGCGTCCTGGGTTCGGTCGAGCCCTGTCTCGATCCCGTCACTTCCGCGTTTGACAGCTCCATTCAGTATCTGATATTCACTGCCGCGCATTCAGTGTTCTCCATTGAATGTTTTTCGAACTGCGGGAAGGGGACTTCACTTGGAGATTCTTCGGCCGGAAGAGCTCGAGCGGATCGAGCGGGACTACGCGTCAGGGGTTCCTGCGCGCGTGATCCTCGAGATCTTCCGCCCCCGCGGTGTGCGGCTGTCCGAGGCGACCTTCCGCAAGTACGTGCAGGCGGGGCTGCTGCCCCGCAGCCGTCGGGTGGGCCGCAAGGGGAAGCACCGCGGCAGCCAGGGCCTCTACCCGGTCGAGGCGGTTCGCCGGATC
>JAGSPQ010000604.1 GCA_018262385.1 Myxococcaceae bacterium
AGCCGGGTCTCTTCGACGGTGCGGGCGAGGGCGCGCGGCAGCCCGGGCTGCTCGGAGACGGCGGCGAAGCGGCCGAGCTTTCCCGCCTGACCGAGTTGATGAACGACGCGGATCCAGATCGCCTCGATCGCCAGCGGTGTCGCCGGGGTCAGCCCCGCCTCGAGCAAGGCGCGCTCGGCCAGGCTCAGCGAGAGCCGGCGAAGCGAGAGGCGGTTCCAGCCGAAGGTCGCCCCCCCTTTCAGCGCGAAGGCGCGGGCGAGATCCGAGGCGCCCTCGGCGCTGCCTCCAACCAGCAGCAGCTCGCAGTCCGCGGCGCGGTGGCCGAGCCACGCTTCCGCGCGCTCGACGCGAAGCGCGGCGGACGACGAGATGAAGATGCTGCGGCGCACGGCGCAGTGCTTACCTCATGCCCGCCTCTCCGACGGCGCCTCAAGAAGACCGAAAAAGGCGCGGGCATCCCCGGCCCAGAACAAGGATAGTCGCCAAATGCGCGTCACCTTCCACGGCGTTCGAGGCTCCGTCCCGACTCCGGGGCCATCGACGGTGCGGTACGGAGGCAACACGGTCTGCGTCGAGGTCCGCCTGTCGGACAACACGCTGCTGGTGCTCGATGCGGGAACCGGGATCCGTGAGCTCGGAAAGCAGCTGCTGACCGACAACGCGATGACCGCTCCGATTCACCTGTTCATCACCCACCCGCACTTCGATCACATCCTCGGCCTGCCGTTCTTCGCGCCGCTGTACCGCAAGGACGCCCACGCCATCTTCCACACCTTCACCCCGCGCGCGCACCGGCACGCGAAGCACCCGGTGGTGTTCGACGGCGAGCACTTTCCAATCCGGGTCGCCGACGTCCCCGCCCGGCTCGAGACGGCCGACGCGACCAACGGCGAGTTCTTCGTCGGCTCGGCGCGCGTGCAGCACGTGCAGCTCAACCACCCCGGTGGCTCGACCGGCTTCCGGATCGACGACGCCGACGGCACCTCGCTCTGCTACCTCACCGACAACGAGCTGCATCCGCCCGGGCCGACCACCACTTCGGTGGATCAGCTCGCGCGGTTCGCCGCCAACACCAACCTGCTGATCCACGACGCGCAGTACCTGCCGTCGGACATGCCGGCCAAGAGGGGCTGGGGCCACTCGCAGGTCGACGACGTGCTGGAGCTGGGCCGGCTGGCGGAGGCGCGGAACGTCGCCCTCTTCCACCATGAGCCCGAGCGGGATGACGAGGCGCTCGATCGGATCGCGGCCTACTCGGACGCCTGGGTGGCGCAGCACGCGAAGCAGATGCGGGCGCTCGTGGCGCGGGAGCGCGAGACGCTCGAGCTGAAGGCCTCTTAGTTTTCGGGCACGTTGTTTGCGGACGCTGGCGGCTCTACCCGGTTGGGAGGAACCGCCAATGAACGAAGCGACGCACCGATGGGCCGCGGAAGTCAGAGTGAGCGTCGAGGTGCTGAAGAGGATCCGCGACGAAGCGAGGGTGCAGGGCCATCTGGCAACCCTCGAAGCGAAGGCCCGTTTCCTCGAGCTCCAGCGTCGGCTGAACCGCGAGCAGCGCGTCGCACGGAAGAACCTGAGCGAGCTGGCGGCCAACTTCCGGGCCTTCAAGGACGAGGTGGTGCGGGCGGCACGCCGAACCACCTAGTGGGGATCCCGCGCAAGGGGTGCGCGGGGCCGAACGAAAAAACGCAGATTTCGCGTCGCGATTTCAGGCGCGACCGGCCGCGGGTCCCCTGGTTTTTTCCCGCGGCGCGCGGCCGTGAGCGAAGCGGCGCTGGGCCTTGCCGAACATCTCGCTTCGGCCGACCAACTCGAGCACGTCGGAGACGGTCACGACTCCCACCACCCGGTTGCCGTCGATGACGGGGAGGCTGCCGAGATCATGGCTGCGCAACAGGTTTGCCGCGCGCCTGACCGGCATGTCTGGCTCCGCGTAGACGTACCCGGTGGTCATCAGATCAGCGACGGTGCGGCTGCGCGCGACCGCGTCGTCGGCGAGCCCGAGATCTTTCTCGGACAGCACGCCGATCAGCTGTTTCCCTTCCATCACCAGCAGGTGGTGGAGCCTGGCCGATTTCATCACCGACCGCGCAATCTCCGCGGAGGCATCGGGGGGAACGGTGACGACAAGGTCCGTCATGATCTCTGACACTTTCATTCGGTTGTCCTGTGGTGAGGGGTGGCGCGCCGACAGGAGCAAAAGCCGGACCGCATCGCGCGCTCTTCCTTCCGCACTTTCGTCGGCGCATGGCGCGCGTGCTTCTCGATCCTCGCCGCAAGCTCCGCGCTGTTTTCAGGCGCAGGTGGCACATCGACTGCACCGGGAACAACGGGTGACTTCGAGATCCTTCCAGGAGCCGCAACCCTTCCCGCCAGTGCACCGCCAGGGGTGAGCCGGTGGCTCCGCTGGAGCTGTGGGGTGGAGTCGAGCCGACGGTGACTCGGATCGCCGACGCGTTCAGCAACCAGCTGCGGCGATCGCACCACTGGGATCATCCCGAGGATCTCGAGCTGTTCGCGGGCCTGGGTCTGCGGGTGCTGCGCCACCCGTTGCTGTGGGAGCTCGTCGCGCCCGACGGGCTGGCGCGCGCCGACTGGACCTGGTTCGACGAACGGTTCGCGCTGTTGCGCCGGCTCGGCATCCGGCCGATCGCCGGGCTGCTCCACCACGGCAGCGGGCCCCGCCAGACCAGCCTCGTCTCGGACAACTTCGCTTCCGGGCTGGAAGCGTTTGCCCGCGCCTGCGCGGAGCGCTACCCGTGGATCGACGACTACACGCCGATCAACGAGCCGCTGACCACCGCCCGGCTCAGCGCGCTCGACGGCGTCTGGTACCCGCACGCCCAGGACGACGCACAGTTCTGCCGGGCGGTGGTGAACCAATGCCGCGCCACCGTTCTGGCGATGAAGCAGGTGCGGGCGGTCAACCCGGCGGCCCGGCTGATCCAGACCGAGGAGCTCGGGCTCGTCAGCGCTCCCCCGAGCCTGGCCGCCTCGGCCCGGTTCGAGAACGAGCGCCGCTGGCTCACCTTCGACCTGCTCTCGGGGTGGGTGAACCCGGGCCACCCGTGCTGGCGCTGGCTGCGCAGGGGGGTGACCGAGGACGAGCTCGAGTTCTTCCTCGAGCACCCCTGCCCGCCCGACGTGATCGGCCTCAACTACGACATCACCAGCGACCGCACCCTCGGCCCCCGCTGCGCCGACCGAGAGTCGGTGCGCACCGAGTTCGGGATCCTCGGCCACGAAGAGCTGCTGATGCAGGCCTGGGAGCGCTACCAGCTGCCACTGGCGGTCACCGAGGTCCACCTCGACGCAACCCGCGAGGAGCAGCTGCGCTGGCTCGACCAGGCGTGGCGGGGCGCCCGGGCGGCCCAGGCGCGCGGCGCCGACGTCCGGGCGGTGACCGTCTGGGCGCTGCTCGGCGCCTCGCCCGGCCCGTCCTACCAGTCGGGCGCTTTCGACCTGCGGGCTGCCCGGCCGCGCCCGACCGCGGTGGCCCGCATGGCGAGGGCGCTGGCGACCGAAGGGGCCTTTCGCCACCCGGTGCTCGAGGGTCCCGGCTGGTGGCAGCGCGCCGAGCCCAGCACCCACCACCGCTTCCAGTACCGGAACGAAGGCGGTCGGCCGCTGCTGATCACCGGCGCCACCGGCACCCTCGGTCAGGCCTTCGCCCACGCCTGCGAGATCCGCGGGCTGCCCTACCGGCTGCTCACCCGCGCCCAGATGGACATCGCCGACGAAGCCTCGGTCGACCGCGCGCTCGAGCAGCTCGAGCCGTGGGCGATCCTCAACGCGGCCGGGTACGTGCGAATCCGCGACGCCGAGCGCCAGCCGCAGC
>JAGSPQ010000605.1 GCA_018262385.1 Myxococcaceae bacterium
CAGCGGGGCGACCAGCCGAGCTTCACCCGCGCCTTGTCGATCGCCAGCCTCAGCAGCGACGCCTCGTGCACCGCGTCGGGGCGGCTGATGTCCTTCCACCGCCCCTGGCCCCAGGCGTGGATCAGCTTGTCCACCAGCGGAGCGACCGCGATCGACGCCGAGTCGTCGGGGCCGAAGTTCCAGCCTTCGCAGTACCGCCCGGGCTCCGGCCCCAGCAGCTTCGCGCCCAGCCACAGGTACCCGGCCAGCGGCTCGAGCACGTGCTGCCACGGCCGCACCGCCTTCGGGCTGCGGACTCCAATCGGCCGGTGCTCCGAGAGCGCGGTGATCGCGTCGGGCACGATCCGATCGACCGACCAGTCTCCCCCGCCGATCACGTTGCCCGCCCGCGCCGTCGCCACCTTCACCCCGTGGGCCTTGAGGGTGTTGAGCGGAAAGAAGCTGCGCCGCCAGCTCGAGGCGACCAGCTCGGCGGCGGCCTTGCTCATCGAGTAGACGTCGTGCCCGCCGAGCGGGTCTTCCTCGCGGTAGGGCAGGTCCCGCTCCTGATTCTCGTAGCACTTGTCGCTGGTGATCACGACGCACGCCACCGGCGCCCGCAGCGCCTTGAGCGCCTCGAGCACGTGGGCGGTGCCGCGGACGTTGGTGTCGAACGTCTCGAGCGGCACCTCGTAGCTGCGGCGCACCAGCGCCTGGGCGGCGAGGTGGAAGACCACGTCGGGCCGCGCGTCGACGATCGCCTGCCGCACCGCCCGCTCGTCCCGCACATCGCCGAGGTGGTGCTCGCAGGCGGCGGCGACGCCGGCGGCGTGGAACATCCCCCGCGGCTGATCGGGCGGCAGCGCGTAGCCGATCACCTCGGCGCCGAGCCGGCGCAGCCACAGCGCCAGCCAACCTCCCTTGAAGCCGGTGTGGCCGGTGACGAACACCCGCTTGCCCGCATACGCGTCTTGAAGCAGTGCCAGGTTCATTTGCTCACCTCGAGGGAAGTCGGCGGGTCCTGCGCCGGCAGCAGCTCGGCGGTGCCCCGGCCTTCGCGCCGCAGCTCGGCGGCCAGCGCCGAAAGCTGCGCCTCGCGCTGCAGCATCCCGAACGAGGGGCGCATCCCGGCCAGGGTGTAGACGTCGCGCAGCCGGTACACCCAGTCGTGCCGCAGCAGCGCGTTGGCCACGTTCTCCCGGCGAATGGTCTGGACCCGGTGGGGATCCGCCTCCAGCCGGGCGATCACCTCGGCCACGTGGGGCGCGTCGAACGGGATCTTCACCGTCGCGTCCGGCCAGTCGAACAGCCGGCGGAACTCGTCCGAGTCGGGCGGGTCTCCGAGCAGCACCGCGCCGGCGGCGATCCCTTCGAAGAAGCGGGCCGAGATCTCTTCCGAGCCGTGGGTCACCGTCGGCTCGTTCGCCCGGGCGCGATTGGCGAGGTAGTAGCGGCTGCGCTTGAGCAGGTTCGCCAGCAGGTAGCGGTGCTCGCGCGGATCCCCGACCCGGAAGGTCATCTGCTGCGACGCGCCCGGGACGCCGTCGGTGCGAATGGTGTCGTAGAAGTAGAAGAGGTCCTGCTGCTTCGCCAGCTCGAGCAGCGCCCGGTGGGTGATCGGCGAGCGCCGGCCGAGGCCGCAGATGTCGATCGCCCGCGGCCCGAGCGGCGACTGGGGGCAGAACTTCAGCGCGTCGACTCCCAGCGGCAGGTAGCTGCACGGGCGGCCGGTGATGCGGGCCACCTCGGCGGTCGGCTCCGACATCCCGAGCAGGATGTGGTCGAAGTCCTTCAGCAGCTCGAGCAGGTAGTCGGGCAGCGAGTCCGCCCACAGCTCGGTGATGAAGCAGATCGCCACCTCGCTGTGGCTGCGCCAGCCGTCGAGCGCATGGAGCGCGTAGAGCTCCCAGGGGTTGTTGAAGACCGGGAAGAACAGGTCGTAGGTGCGGGTGAGCTTGAGCGCGCCGAGGGCGGGCCGGATGACCGGCGCGATCGCCGCCACCTGGTTCAGCCGGCGCGTCGCCTTGTAGGCCCGGCGGCCCAGCTCGAGGTTCTCGAAGTTCGCCGGCCGGGCCACGTCGGCGACGGTCACCGAGGCGATCAGATCCTCGAACTCGTAGATCCCGCAGTTGGCGACCAGATCCGAGATCTCGCGCATCGACAGCAGCAGCACGTTCGAGTCGAGCGCCAACGAGAAGAAGATCCGCTGGTCCACCTGGTTGCGAAAGACGTCGAGTGGGGACATGACTCTCTCCGTGCGTCAGGCCGCTAGAAGACGAGCTTGCGGCAGTAGAAGCCCTCGGCGAGGCGCTCGGGCGCGACCGACTCCATCCCCCGCACCCGGGGCAGCGCGCCGAGCAGCTCGCGGTTCAGCCAGTGCTTGGTGCGTTGCGAGCCGTAGTGCTCGAGCACCAGGTCGATCTTCCGCTCGACGACCGCCGCCGACAGGTGGCTGAAGGCGTTGGGCGAGCCGAGATCTCCGTCGTACTTGGGGATCTCGTATTCGAGGATCAAGTTGTTGCGCCAGGTGTTCCAGGTCAGCTCGGAGATCAGCCGGTGATCCTGGTGACGGTCGTCGCGGTAGTGGGTGAAGACCAGGTCGGGCGCCACCTCGCGCTTGAGCTGCTCGAAGTCGTCCTTCACCGCTGCGCCCGAGTAGGGAAGAAACCCGTCGCGGTGCTCCTTGATCACCACCCGGTGGGTCGCCACCCCGGCGAGGAAGTCGGCGGCCGAGGCCTGGGCCTCCGCGGCGCGTTCGGCGGTGGAGGTGAAGACCACCCAGGTCACCTCGAGGCTGGGGTCTTCGCTGCACAGCCGCAGCAACGTGCCGCCG
The DNA here is from genome assembly GCA_018262385.1 of Myxococcaceae bacterium. Taxonomy (GTDB): domain Bacteria; phylum Myxococcota; class Myxococcia; order Myxococcales; family Myxococcaceae; genus JAGSPQ01. The sequence goes on from JAGSPQ010000605.1 coordinate 2,813, forward strand.
CAGCCAATCTCGATGTCGTCACAGTGGGCGCCGAGGGCGAGGATTCGCTGCGGGCGCGATTCGGCGGTTTGAAACAGGCTGATGTGGTCCACGGCGAGCTCCGGCTACTTCGAACTGGGGTTGCTCTTTACGCTGGGCTTCCACACCTCCCAGGGCGTGTGGCCCCGCGTGTAGAGGTCTTCGAACATCTGCTTCTCTTTGAAGGTGTCCATGCAGGCCCAGAAGCCGTCGTGCGGGTAGCAGAGCAGCCGCCCCGCCTCGGACAGCCGCTGAAACGGTTCCTGCACCAGCTCTTCCCCGTCGTGCAGGTGCTGGAAGATCTCGTTTCGGAACACGAAGAACCCGCCGTTGATCCGCATCCCCACGTCCTTGATGTGGCGAATGCTCTTCACCTTTCCCTGCTCGCCCACGCTCACCAGGTGGAAGCTCGAGGTCGGCGCGACGCCGGCGAAGCAGCCCACCGCCCCGGGGCTCGTCCGGAAGAAGTCGACCATCTGCGGCAGCGGCAGGTCGGCCAGACCGTCGCTGTAGTTGGCGAGGAACATCTCGTCGTGCTCGAGGAACCGCTCGACCGCCTTCAGCCGCATCCCGATGTTGGAGGTGATGCCGGTGTCGACGAAGGTGATCTTCCAGTCCTGGATGTCGCTGCCCAGCAGGTCGACCGTCTTCCCGCCGGCGGTCATCACGAAGTCGTTCGAGAGCGTCTCGCGGTAGTCGAGGAAGTACTGCTTGATCGTGTCGGCCCGGTGCCCGAGGCAGAGGATGAATTCCTTGTGCCCGAAGTGGGCGTAGTAGCGCATCAGGTGCCAGACGATCGGCCGGTAGCCGACCGGCACCAGCGGCTTGGGGATCACGTCCGAGTACTCCCTCAGCCGCATCCCCAGCCCACCGCAGAACAGCACCACTTTCATCGGAGCTCCCACGGCAGCCTCCTGGACGGCGAACGGGTGTGAATTTCAGCGGGGCGCACGGGCCAGCCTCCGCTTGAGCTGCTCTTCGGTGTCGGCCAGCAGCGCCCATGCCCGAACCGGGCCGGCACGTAGAGCGACCGGCCGTTCTCGGCGGTGAGCGCGACGGCGAGGTGCTGGAGCCAGGTCGGGCTCTCGGGGCGCAGGTCGATGATCACATCCAGCACCGCGCCGCGGGTGACCCGCACCAGCTTCGTCTCGCGCGCCGAGAAGTGCATCCCGCGCACGGTGCCGCGGGTCCGGTTGAACGACACGCTGCCCTGGGCAATCTGCGGCTCGAGCCCGTGCTCGGCGAGCTCGCGCTGGCAGAAGGTGCGGGCGAAGTACCCGCGGCTGTCCTCGTGGCGCTCGGGGTCGAGGATGAAGGCGCCCTGCAATCTGGTCTCGGTGAACGTCATCGGCGGGCGGCTCCCTGCGCTGACCGGAAGCGAAGCAAGCGCGGGTCCACCGCCTGGGTGGGGATCTCGAGCAGGCCGTGCGCGGCGAGCGCGTCGGCCGCGTCGCGAATTGCGTCGAACCCGAGCTTCGAGCGCTCGGCGATGTCGAGCAGGGTCGACGAGCCGTCCGACAGGTTGAGCACCCAGAGCATCGCCATCGAGGCGGCGCCCGGGTCGGCGAGCCCGCCCATGAAGCGGTACAGCCCGCGCCGGCCCAGCTGCGGCTCGCCCTCGGGCCGGGTGTTGAGGCAGCGCCGGTTCCCCTCGAGGATGTCGACCACGTCGAGGTAGATGCGCAGCGAGCCGGCGAGGCTCTCGGGGCGCACGAAGGCGCAGTCGTCCGCCGACGTGTGGTACTCGGGATATTGCCCGTGCGGGGTGCGGGTGAGGCTGCCGACCGGCAGGTTGAACCCGGGCGAGCAGTACTGGCGCTCGTCGTAGCCGTAGGGCGAGAAGTCGATGACCTGGTGCGGCTGCCCCGAAGATCGCAGCGCGTGCACCACCGCCCGATCGATCTCGGCGTCGCCCGCGCGGCTCTTCTTGTAGCTCAAGGGGCCGGGGTCCCCGACGCCCGCTACCACCAGCCCGGCGTGGATCCGCGCGGCCGCGTCGCGGTTCCTCGAAAGCCAGGTGATCGACCCGATCGTCCCCGGCACGAAGATGAAGCGGTAGGAGAGCCGGCGCGGCACCGCCGCCAGCGCCTGGGCGAGGTACGCGGCGACCACCAGCCCCGAGAGGTTGTCGTTGGCGAGCGACGGGTGGCAGGCGTGGGCCGAGAAGAGGACCTCGCGCGGATCGTCGCCCGGCAGCAGCAGCTCTCCGTACGAGAGGCTGCCGTTCTCGAGGGTGGAGTCGATCACCACCTCGTAGTCCCCCTCGGGCAGCTGCTCGAGCTGGCGGTGGGGGAGGCAGAAGCCCCAATCTTCGGCGTAGTAGGAGGTGCGGTAGGGAATCCAGTCGGGCTGCTCGGGCAGGGTGTGCAGGTGGGCG
>JAGSPQ010000606.1 GCA_018262385.1 Myxococcaceae bacterium
CGGGCGGGTGAGCGGCCGGTTGAGGCCGGGGCTGGAGACCTCGAGGTTGTATTCGTTGGGGATGAAGTCCTCGACGTCGAGCACGGTGTCGACCGCGTGGGAGGCCCGGGTGCAGTCTTCGAGGCCCACCCCCCCGCCTGGCTTGTCGATGAACATCCTCAGGATGAAGCCCTCGCGCTCGCGCACGTACTCGACGTCGACGAGCTCGAGGCCCTCGGCGTCGAGCAGCGGCGAGGCGAGCTCGCGAACCTTCTGTTCGATGTTCTGTTTGTCTAAAGCCATGGTGCGACCAAAAAAAAGTGGGCCGGCGGCCCACTCTTCGAAACCGTCGAAAAATGTCGGACAGCCACCTACTACATACACGCCAGAGGTGTAAACCCGCCGCATGATCCTCGCAGCCGCCCTCCAGATGACGTCCCTGCCGGAGAACTTCGCCTGGATGGGGCCGGAGCCCGAGCGGGCCGGCAACGCCGAGTCGCTCGAGGGGCCGACCCTGAGCACCCTGGCGGCGCTGGCCCGGGAGCTTGAGGTGACGCTGCTGGGAGGCTCGATCCTCGAGGCGGGAGCGCCGGGCGGGCGGCTGTACAACACCAGCGTGCTGTTCGGGCCGGACGGCGCGCGGCTGGGCGTCTACCGGAAGATCCACCTCTTCGACGTCGAGGTCGGCGATGGCCAGACCTACCGGGAGTCGGCGGCGGTGGCGCCGGGGACGCAGGTGGTGGTGGCGACCGCTCCGTTCGGCAAGGTGGGGTTGAGCGTCTGCTACGACCTGCGCTTCCCCGAGCTGTACCGCCAGCTGGCGGCAGAGGGCGCGACCACCCTCACCGTCCCGGCCGCCTTCACCCTCGCCACCGGCAAGGATCACTGGGAGGTGCTGCTGCGGGCCCGGGCGATCGAGAACCAGGCCTACGTGCTCGCCCCCGCCCAGCAGGGCCGGCACCCGAAGGATCGGATGACCTGGGGGCACGCGATGCTGGTCGACCCCTGGGGGCTGGTGACCGCGCGCGCCTCGGAAGGAGAAGGGATGGCGGTGGGGCCGATCGACGAGGAGCTGACCGCCCGGATCAGGAAGACCCTGCCGGCGCTGACTCACCGGCGGCTGTGATCAGAAGCTGAACAGCGCCAGCGGAGGCGGAGGCGGGGGCGGCGGCCCGGGCGGGCCCTGATCTGGCCCGGGCGGAGGAGGCGGCGGCCCGGGAGGAGGCGGCGGCACCGGGTAGTCCTCGGGAGGCGCCGACCGCTCGGGTCCGGCCGGGCCGATCTTCTGGTCGATCACCTTCAGCCGGGCGTCGATCTCGTTGCGCTGCGGGATGCGGAAGACGAGCGAGACGATTCCGATCGCCACCATCCCCAGGGCCCCGGCGATCAGCACCCCGAGCACCGCGTAGATCTCGGTGGGAGTCGAGTAGTAGTAGCTGCTGTTGTTGGCGAGGCTGGCGGTGGCGGCGATGAAGATGAAGGACAGCCCGCCGCCGATCGACATCATCGTGATCGGCATCCCGAGGCCGGGCCGGGTGTCCAGCAGCCGGGTGCGCTCAGCGGCCAGCGCGGCCCGATCGACGGTCGGCCCCGGCAGCTCGGCCTGGGCGAGCAGCCGGGCGCTGCTGTAGGGAGCGTCGGCCGCGAGACCGCTGGAGAGGCTGGCTGCGCTGGTCGCCAACCAGAGCGCGGTCAGCATCCGATCAGTGGGTGCTCCAACGGGCGAGTACGCAGGTGACGTTGTCGTTGCCGCCGTTGGCATTCGCGCTGTCGATCAACTGGCTGCACGCGAGGTTCAAGTCCTTCGTCTTGTTCAGGATGTCCTGAATCGCCGGGTCGGTCACCATCCCGGACAGGCCGTCGCTGCACAGCAGGAAGATGTCGCCGTCCAGCGGCTCGAGCCGGCTGACGTCGACCTGGACGTTGTCCTTCATCCCCAGCGCGCGGACGATCACGTTCTTGTGGGGGAAGGCCTCGACCTCTTCGGGGGTGAGCTTCTTCGCCTTCAGGTAGTCGTTGAGCAGCGAGTGGTCCTCGGTGACCTGCTTGAGGACGCCGTTGCGGAAGAAGTAGACGCGGCTGTCACCGACATGGGCGACGACGGCGATCTTCTCGGCGAAGTGCACCGAGACGACGGTGGTGCCCATGCCCTTGTACTTCTGCTCGGCCGACGCCTTCTCGAAGATGCGCAGGTTGGCGAGCTTGATCCCGGTCGCGAGCCGGTTCTCGTCGTAGTTGCGCGACTTGTCCATCTTGTACGGCCAGGTCGCGTCCTGATCGCGGGCGGTGATCTTGAAGAACTCGGCCAGCTCGTCGACCGCGATCTTGGACGCAATTTCGCCGGAGGAATGGCCACCCATCCCGTCGGCCACGACGAACAACCGCTCATCCGGAAGGAGGAGGTAGTTGTCCTCGTTATGGTTTCGCTTCATCCCAACGTGGGAGAGGCCGAATACGTCGAGTCTCATGAGGGGGCCGCTGCTGGGTGCCGCGGCGGTGGCGGAGTTAAGCAACTGGGTTCTCTCCGGTCAAAGGAAGTTCCACCGCCTCGAATACCAACTGGTCGCCTTCGACGGTACCACTCGCCAAGCTGGTCCCGGAAGGAAGCTCGAGCACCGAGTGGGCACCCCAGTAGATGGAAGAAATGCGCCACGGCGCCATCGCGGTGCAAACCTTCACCACCTTGAGCTGCTTGTCGAGAAAGACCGCGTCGATCGGGATCTTCATGAAGAAGGTGTGGATCGAGTTGCACGGGGTGATGTGGAGGGCCGCGCCGAAGGGGAGGTCCTTCTTTCCCATCAGCCCGACGAACCGGGCCGCGAAAGAGGCTGCCACCTTGCCCTGGGACGCGAGGACTTTGTCGCGAGTCTGGTTGAGGACCTTGATTGCCACCCGAGACAGCCTACGCCACAACACGTAGCCTGCGGGATGTGCTGAAGCCGCCGTCGAAGCCTTTTCACCTGGTCCTGGTTTCCCCACAGATTCCGCCCAACACCGGAAACGTGGCCCGGCTGTGTGCCGTCACCGGCTGCAAGCTCGAGCTGGTCGAGCCGCTGGGCTTCTCGATCGCGGACAAAGAGCTGAAGCGGGCGGGCCTCGACTACTGGGACAAGGTGTTCCTCAAGCTCCACCCTTCCTACCCGGAGTACCTGGCCGCTTCTCCCGGAGCGCGCCGCTTCCTCTTCTCTGCCCGCGGGGCGAAGTCGCTGTGGGATGCGCGGTTCGAGGCGGGCGACCACCTGATCTTCGGATCGGAGACGAAGGGGCTGGCGCCCGAGGTGCTGGAGGCGGGAGGAGAGGTGGTGACGATCCCGATGCTGGAAGATCGGCGGTCCCTGAACCTTTCGACCGCGGTCGGGATCGCCGGTTACGAGGCGCTGAGGCAGATCCATGGGTAGAATCTCGCCGCTCATGGCCGGCCCCTCGATCGCACAGGCATTGCTCGACGCGCATCAGCGCAAGGCCAGTGGGTGGATCACGGTCAAGACGTTGGGCCAGGACTCGAAGCTCACCTTGAAGGACGGCGACCTGGTCGGCGCCCAGATGGGCTTTGGCCACCAGAGCGTGCTGCAGGGTCTGCTGCAGTCCAGGCGGATCAACCTCTCTCAGCTCGACGCGCTCTGGGCCCGGGGAGAGGCCGGCAGCGCGGATGAAGAGACGCTCGAAGAGCTCGGCACGTCGGGTGAAGACGCGCGCGCGCAGCAGGCGCTGGCAAACGTCCGGCGGCTGACCGAGCTGGGCGAGTCGGTGCAGTTCGAGGAAGGCCAGGTCGACGGCGAGTCGCTGCTCTCGGGTGTCCAGTTGGTGCGGGCGGCGTACGAGGCGATCTTCGCGGACGCGGACGACGCGCCGGTGTTTCGGTGCCTCGACGTCCCCGGCAGCCAGGACTGGGTGATGTCTCCCGATGAGCGCGAGTTCATCGAGAGCTTCGCGGAGTTCCGATCTGCGCAGGGCCTCGCCAGGGACCGGCGGGTCCTGCTCGAGCTGCTCACCCAGGTGGGGACCTTCGAGTCCATCCCGGCCGCGGAGTGGAAGCAGCGCGAAGAGGGGCGGGTCGCGGAAGAGAAGCGGCAGGAGGATGAGCTCGCCCGACTGAGGGAAGAGGCACGCCTGGCTGAAGAGGCCCGGATCGCTGAGGA
>JAGSPQ010000038.1 GCA_018262385.1 Myxococcaceae bacterium
TCGAGCGGTACCTGGCGCAGATCGAGTGGCGGGGACGACCGGTGGGGATCGAGCCACTGCCTCAGCCGGCGGCGAAGACGGCGCCCGCCCAACGCCCGATTGCCGCGCCGGAGCAGGTTGGCGAGCGGGAGGGCGCACCGACACCTCGCGAGACCGGAGCCCCGACGAGTCGCGAGCAGGCGGCACCGGCAAAGCGAGGGCAGGGTGCCTCGACGAATCGCGAGCAGGCCGCCCCGGCGACTCCAGAAATCGCCGCGCCGACGAGCCGCGACCCGCCGGCCGCCGCGAATCGGGAACAGGGCAATCCGACCAATCGCGAACCGGTCGCTGCCACGAATCGCGAGCAGACTGCGCCGGTGAATCGCGAACAGGCCGTTCCCACGAACCGCGAGCAGGGCGCGCCGGCGAATCGCGAGGCTCCCGCTCCCGCTCCCGCTCCCGCTCCCGCGAACCGCGAACAGGCCGAGGCGAGTCGCGACCCAGGCGCGCCGGCGAGTCGCGAGGCTCCCGCTCCCGCGAGCCGCGAACAAGCCGGGGCGAGTCGCGACCCGGGCGCGTCGGCGAGTCGCGAGGCTCCCGCGCCCGCGCCCGCTCCCGCGAGCCGCGAACAGGCCGAGGCGAGTCGCGACCCGGGCGCGCCGGAGCCAACCGTCGCGGCCGCGCCGACTCCCGACTCCGCCCCCGCGCCGAGCCGCCGACTGCTCTCCGGCTTCACCCTCGCCGCCGGCGGAGGTGGCTGGTTCGGGATCCCCACCGATCTCGCCGGAGCCCTCGGACTCGAGGTTGCCGTCTCCCTCCTCGAGCGCGTTCGCCTCTCGCTCGTCTTCGCCGGCTCGACCTCCTCCTCGCGCGCGATCGCCACCCGCGGCTCGATCGGCCTGCAGTTCTTCCTCGGCCTCGCCACCCTGACCGTCTGCCTCGACGGCGATCGCCTCTCCGCCTGCGGAGGCCTCGCCGGTGGCGCCCAGGGGGTCACCGCCTCGATCTCCACCCCCACCTCCGGCCAGAAGCTGTACCGCACCAACTCAGACGCCCTCGTGCTGCCGGTGGCCGGGCTCTACGGCCGGCTCGCGCTGCGCCTCTTCGCCGGCGCCGAGCTGTCGGCCGACCTCGCCGCCCTCGCCCCCCTCGGCCGCGGCAGCTTCCTGGTCGAGGGCTACCCGACCGCCTACACCACCCCTCCGGTCGAGCTGATCGCGAGCCTTCGCCTGGGATGGAAGTTTTTTTGAAGGAGCGCGACCTGCGAGGGCATTCAGAGGCACCGGCAGCATCGGTCCGGAACGTGAATGCTCAAGCGCTTGAAATCGCAGAAGACTTTGCGCTGCTCGACGAGTGTCGGGCCGGCAATCAAGCTGCGTGGCGCGAGCTCTACGAGCAGCACTTCGACTTCGTTCTCCGGTCTTCCCGCCACCTCGGCACGCCTCCCGCCGAGCTCGACGACGTCGTTCAAGAGACCTTCCTCGTCGCCTACCGCCGGCTCTCTTCGTTCACCACCGGCCGGTTCACCACCTGGCTGTACCGGATCGTCGCCAACCTGGTCTCGAGCCGGCTGCGGCGGCGGCGGGTCCGCGAGGCGCTGCTGTCTTTGTTCGGCAGGGGCGAAGCCGACCGCGTCGCCCGCGGGCCCGATCACGCCTACCAATCTCGCGAGGCGCAGGGCGAGGTCTCAGCCGTGCTCGCGAAGATGGCTCCGAAGAAGCGCGAAGTCTTCGCCCTCTATGAGCTCGAGGGTCTCTCCGGCGAGGAGATCGCCGAGCGGGTCGGCTGCAAAGTCGACACGGTGTGGACCCGCCTTCACTACGCCCGCGCCGACTTCGAGCGCCTCGCCCGGCAGCGGGGGGTGATCTCATGAGCACTCCTCCGCAGAAGGCGCCCCCGCGGCTGATCGATGGCGACACCGCCACCGGCCGGCTGCTCCAGGCCGCGGCCGACGCGCCGCTCGAGTCGTCGCCGGTGCGCCGCGAGCGGGTCTGGATCCGGATGCACCGGCGCAGCGTCCCACTTCGGTTCCTCGTCCCGGCGATGGCTGCGCTCGGCCTCGCCGTCGCCGCGGGCTGGAACCTGCTCGCCGATCCGCTTCCGCTTCCGCCCGCCACCCTCGTGTTCCGGGCCGGTGCCGTCGAAGTCGGTGAGGAGCTGTGGAAGATCGCGGAGGTCGGCCAGGCGCTCCGGTTCGAGGACGCGCTGAACGTCGGAGGTGGCCGCAGCAAGGCGTTCGCGCGCTTCTCCGGCGGAGGAGCGATGTTCCTCGCCGACACCCAGGGCACCGTCCAGACCGACCGCGGCCGCGTCGAGCTGCGGTTGCCGAAGGGAGAGGTGATCGCTTCGTCCAACCTGCTGACGATCATCGCCGACGAGCTGCGGATCGAAGGGACCGACGCCCTCTTCTCGGTGAAGGTCGCGATGGCCCGGGGCGTCGAGGTGATCGTCTACGAGGGGCTGGTGCAGGTGCGCGGGCCGGGGACGAAGGTGAAGCTGAGCGCCGGTCAGTCCTGGTCCAGCAAGCTCGGGCCTGGCCCGGCCGGCGGGGATCAACCGCTGCTGCCGCTGGTCCGCGCGCTGGCGAAGCCGGGCGGCGCGCAGGCCCCGCTCTTCCTCGAGTCGCCCGGCGATCCCGAGATCTTCCTCGACGGGCTCTCCCTCGGGCCGGGGCCGCTGAGCCTGCTGGCCAGCGTCGGCGCCCACACCGTCACCGCCGACGAGATGATCTCCGAGCAGGTGGAGGTGAAGCCCGGCATCACCCCGCAGCTGAAGCTGCGCAGCGCCGAGTGGGCGGAGGGGCTGGCCTACGACAAGGCCCGCCAGCTCGCGCTCGACGGCCGCCCGATCGAGGCGGTGGCCGGCTACGAGCCGCTGGCGCGCGGCACCGGCTCCCGCGCCGAAGCTGCGCTCTACGAGATCGGCCGGATCCGGCTGCGGCTGCTCAAGGACGCCAGCGGAGCGCTGTCCGCCTTCGCCGAGCACCAGCGCCGCTTCCCCACCGGCGCCCTGATTCAGGAAGTCGCCTTGAGCGCGATCGAGGCGCAGCTGGAGCTTGGCCAGCTCGAGCCGGCGCTGGCGGCGATGGAGGCCTTCCTGGCCCGGTTCGGGGCCAGTGAGCGGCGCAACGACGTCCACTTCCTTCAGGCCCGGGTGCATGCCGAGAAGGGAAACTGCGCGGTCGCGTTGCGGCTGTTCGCCGGCCTGCGCGAGGATCCGAAGTACGCCGCCGATGCGCTCTACCTCACCGCCTACTGCGAGCGGGCCGTCGACGATCTGAGCTCCGCCCAGATGCACCTGCGGCAGTACCTGTCCCGCTATCCCAAAGGGAAGTACCGGGACGAGGCGAAGGCGGGGCTGGGCAGACGGTAAAGCGGTGGGGAAAAACATTTCATGAAGGTGCAGGTGGGGTCGGGGAATTCACCGACAGACAAAAGGGGTCGGTCCCAAACCTGAATCGGAGCAAGCATGACTCGCACCTGTCGAAACGCAGTCCTCGCCGTGGTGGTCAGCTGTATCGGCGCCTGCGGTCCAACCAAGACCGTGGGCTCGCGGTACGTCGCCTCCAGGCTGGTCAACGCCGCCAACGGGGACTCGATCGCCGTCAGCGCCGCCGACAGCCCCGAGCTGGCCGGCACGGTGCTGAAGATCCCGCCGGGCGCGCTCGCCGACAACACCCAGATCACGCTCGAGCTGGGCGAGGGGAATCTGACCCGCACCGGCACCAGGGCCGCCGGGCCGGTGGCGATCTTCGGGCCCTCGGGCACCAAATTCTCCAAGCCGGTCGAGCTGACGATGCCGTTCGTGCTCCCCGCGGGTGAGACCAGCGACAACCTCTTCATCCAGGTCAACGAGGACAACGGCACCCACTTCATGGTCGATCGCTCGCGGATCACGCTCGACGAGGTGGCCCACGTCCTGCGCTTCACCATCGACGGCTTCACCGGCTTTCAGCCCGGCACGTCCCAGACCTGCACCTCGAACACCGTCTGCGCCGCCGGAGAAGTCTGCGTCAACGGCCAGTGCAAGGCGCCCGGCTGCACCGGCACCAGCTGCGGCTGCACCTCCAACACCCAGTGCCAGGCCGGTCAGCTCTGCGCCAACGGCGTCTGTCAGAACTGCACCACCACCACTGCGAGCGGGACCTGCACCGGCAGCTGCTCGGCCAACACCCAGTGCCCGCAGGGTCAGCTGTGCTCCAACGGCCAGTGCACCGCCTGCAACGCGACCGGCTCTTCGTGCCTGCAGACCTGCTCGGCCGGCGTCGCCTGCCCGACCGGCAACAGCTGCTTGAACGGGCTGTGCCAGCCGTGCGCGAACGGCAGCTGCGCTCCGCAGTGTGGCAACGCGGGCCAGGCGTGCTGCGCCAACTCGGCCGGTACGCTCGCCGCCTGCAATGACCCCAGCCTCTCGTGCGTCGGCGGCATCTGCCAGGCGGCCTGCACCCCCGGCAGCACCGGCTGCCCGACCCAGTGCGGCCCCAACCAGATCTGCGCCAACGGCCAGCTGTGCGTGAACGGCTCGTGCCAGAGCTGCACCAACTCGACCGGCTGCACGGTCCAGTGCACCTCGACCGCCGGCTGCGGCACTGCCCAGGTCTGCGTGAACGGTGTCTGCCAGGCCTGCACCGCCGGCAGCAGCAACTGCCCCAACGCGTGCGGCGCCAACGGTCAGACCTGCGCCAGCGGTGAGGTGTGCGTCAACGGAGTGTGCCAGTCGAGCTGCACCCCCGGCTCGACCGGCTGCCCGACGCTCTGCGGCCCCAACGCGATCTGTCCGCAGGGGCAGACCTGCAGCAGCGCCGGCCTGTGCCAGACCCCCACCTGCACCGGAACGAACTGCCCCACCCAGTGCGGCCCGAACGCGCCGTGTCCGCAGGGCCAGAGCTGCACCGCCAGCGGCGTCTGCCAGAACACCAGCTGCACCCCCGGCACCTCCGGCTGCCAGACCCAGTGCACCGCCACGATTCCCTGCGCCAACGGCCAGGTCTGCAGCAACGGCCAGTGCACCACCCAGACCCAGTGCGGCCCGAACGTGCCCTGCCCGCAGGGACAAGTCTGCGGCACCAACGGCGTCTGCCAGACCACCACCTGCACCCCCGGCACCTCCGGCTGCCCGACTCAGTGCACCGCCACGGTTCCCTGCGCCAACGGCCAGGTCTGCACCAACGGCCAGTGCGCCACCCAGACCCAGTGCAGCCCGAACGTGCCGTGCCCGAGCGGGCAGACCTGCAGCGCCGCCGGAGTGTGCCAGGCGAGCAACGCCTGCGGCACGGGCACCGCCTGCGCGACCGGCCAGGTCTGCGTGAACGGCGCCTGCCAGACCGGCTGCGGCGCGGCCGGCACCACCTGTGCGAGCGGGACGATCTGCACCAACGGCGCGTGTCAGGTGGTGCAGTGCACCGCGACCGTGCCTTGCCCGTCCGGCTCCCAGTGCAACGCGGGAATCTGCCAGTAGCCCTCGCGTCCCACTCTTGATCCCGCGCTCCGCTTCGAGTGCACGCTCGAGGCGGGGCGTGGTGTTTTTCAGAGCAGCGCGCGCCGCTCGGCTTTCTTCTTCACCCGCGCGGGGACCAGCGCCTGCTTCGCTTCGTGGGCCAGCGCGTCGGCCTGCTCGTTCCACCGATCGCCGCTGTGGCCGCGGACCCAGCGCGTCTTCGCCTTGGCCTCGAGCGCCGCCGCCCGCAGGGCCCGCGCTTCGGCGAGGTACCGGGTGGGCAGGTAGCTGCCGTTGGCGATGTCGAGGGTGAAGCGCGAGTCGCTCACCAGCTCGACCTCGCCGGCCCCGCCGCGGGAGATCACCTCTCTGAGCCCCAGCAGCGCGGCCCGCAGCTCCATCCGGTTGTTGGTGGTCGACTTCTCGCCTCCCGAGCGGGTGACCAGGGCCTGATCCTCCTCCACCAGGATGAACGCCCAGCCGCCGGGGAGGCCGCCGCGCGAATGGGAAGACCCGTCGCAGAAGATGCTCAGCACGCGAGGCAGCGTACGTCGTTTCGTCAAGCCCGCAGACGACAAGGTGGGCGCAGCTCCCACTCGGTTGGTTCAGCGAGTCGATTTCAATAAACGCAGCTAGACTTGGCGGTTATGCGCACCGTTCTTACTAGTGCTGTCCTCACGTTGAGTCTGGTGGTCAGTGGCTGCAACTGCCCCGGCACCGGTACCCCGAACCCAGATGGCGGCGGGGGCAATGCGGGCGGAGGAAACGCAGGCGGAGGAAACGCGGGCGGGGGCAACGGCGGCACCGGTGGCGGCACCGGCGGCGCGGGCGCGGACGGTGGGACAGGCGGCGGGGCGGGTGGGGTCGGCGGCGGGGCGGGCGGCGGCAGCGTGATGAACATGGACGGCGGCTGTGGCCTGGTCACCTGCGCCGGGTCGGGCTCGAACTGCGGCCCGATCGGCGATGGCTGTGGGTCGATCATCAACTGCGGCAGCTGCTCGCTGCCCGAGGTCTGCGGCGGTGGCGGCGCGCCGAGCAAGTGCGGTGGCGACGCCGGCTGCTTCCCCACCACCTGCGCGGCGCTCGGCGCCGAGTGCGGCCCGATGGCCGATCGCTGCGGCGGGCTGATCAACTGCGGCTCGTGCGCCCTGCCCGAGACCTGCGGCGGTGGAGGGATCAACGGCCGGTGCGGGTTGAGCGGCGGCAACACCGACGGCGGCGCCTGCGTCCCCACCACCTGCGCGATCGCGGGCGCGGCGTGCGGGGTGATCGGCGACGGCTGCGGCGGAGTGCTGATGTGCGGCAGCTGCAGCGGCGGCAAGCTGTGCGGCGGCGGCGGCGTGCCCTACCAGTGCGGCGGCGGCGCCGCCTGCACCCCGAAGACCTGCGCCGATCAGAACGCGAGCTGCGGCTCGGTCGGCGACGGCTGCGGCGGGATCCTCACCTGCCCCGTCACCTGCACCGCACCCCAGGTCTGCGGCGGCGGCGGAGTGCCCAGCCAGTGCGGCGGCGGCACCACCTGCGTCCCGCGCACCTGCGCTCAGGCCGGCGCCACCTGCGGGGTGGTGGGTGATGGCTGTGGCGGCGTGACCGCCAGCTGCGGAACCTGCAACGCGCCCCAGGCCTGCGGCGCCGGCGGAGTGCCCAGCCAGTGCGGCGGCACCGTGGTTTGCGTGGCGAAGACCTGCGCCCAGCTGGGCGTCAACTGCGGCCCGATCAGCGATGGCTGCGGCAGCCTGCTCGACTGCGGCACCTGCAGTGTCGCCGGCCAGTCGTGCGGCGGCGGCGGTCAGCCCAACGTCTGCGGCGGACTGCCTCCCTGCGTTCCCAAGACCTGCGCGCAGCAGGGCGCCAACTGCGGCCCGGTCGGCGACGGCTGCGGGGGGCTGACTCCCAACTGCGGCACCTGCACCGCGCCCGACATCTGCGGCGGCGCGGGTACCGCCAGCCTGTGCGGCAGCCGGATCCCCGACGGCGGCACCGGCTGCGTCAACCTCTGCCTCAACCAGATGGCGTGCCCCAGCGCCCCCGACGGAGGGACGACGCTGTCCGGCACCGTCTTCGCGCCCACCAACGCCGCCACCGGCTACGGGCAGCCCGACCCGATCCCCGGCGCGCTGGTCTACATCCCCAACACCGCGGTGGCTCCGTTCCCCGATGGTGGCGTCACCTGTGATCAGTGCACCGCGGGCGTCAGCGGCAGCCCGCTCGTCTCGACCTACTCGGCCACCAACGGAACCTTCACCTTGAAGAACGTGCCCTGCGGCGCGGGGGTCCAGGTCCCGGTGGTGATGCAGCTGGGCAAGTGGCGGCGGCAGATCACGGTCAGCGCTCCGGCCTGCTGCATGCCGAACACGCTGACCGCCGAGCAGACCCGCATGCCGCGCCGGCAGGCCGAAGGGCACCCCAACGACAACATTCCGTTGATCGCGGTGGTGACTGGCGGCGCCGACGGGATCGAGTGCGTGCTGCCGAAGATCGGCATCGATCCCACCCAGTATTCGACGCCCTCCGGGACGGGACGGGTGCGTTTCTACCGGGACAATGGCGTCCAGATCGCGGGCACCGCTCCGTCGGCCGCCACGCTGTTCGACAGCCTGGCCGAGATGCGCAAGTACGACATGATCATCCTCGACTGCGTCGGGTCCGAGCAGATCAAGACGATCGCCCGGCGCGCCAACCTGGAGGCGTACGCGAACGCCGGCGGCCGCATCTTCGCCAGCCACTACGCCTACGTCTGGCTCTACGACCGCGCGGTCGATCCGGGCGGCAACAACATCTTGAGCCCGATCTCGTTCACCGCCACCGGCACCTGGCAGCCGCAGCAGGCCAACCCGGGGAACCAGGACGCCTTCATCGACATCTCGTTCCCGAAGGGAGTCGCCTTCGCTCAGTGGGTGCAGTTGGTGAACGCCCAGGCGGCCACCTCCACCCCGGCGGTTCCGCGGATCCGGGTGATCGAGGTGCGGCACGACTTCAACGCGGTGATCTCTCCGGCCCAGCGGTGGGTCTACGCGACGACCGCGAACACGCCGCTGCAGTACACCTTCAACACCCCGACCACCGCCCAGCCCCAGAACCAGTGCGGCCGGGTGCTGTTCAGCGACTTCCACGTCAGCGGCGGCCGGAGCGGAACCTTCCCCGCCAGCTGCGGCGCCGCCTCGCCGATGACTCCGCAGGAGAAGGTGTTCGAGTACCTGCTGTTCGATCTCGCCTCCTGCATCACTCCCGACGTTCCGCCTCCGCAGTCGTGCACCCCGACGACCTGCGCTGCGCTCGGGTTCACCTGCGGCCTGACCGGTAATGGCTGCGGTGGCTCGCTCAACTGCGGCACCTGCCCGGTGGGGCAGACCTGCGGCGGCGCCGGAGAGGCGAACGTCTGCGGGGTCGCCTGCGTGCCGAAGACCTGCGCACAGCTCGGCGCCAACTGTGGCCAGCAGGGCGATGGCTGTGGCGGCAGCTTGAGCTGCGGAACCTGTCCGTCCGGCCAGAGCTGCGGCGGCGGCGGCGTGGCGAACGTCTGCGGCGGCGGGACCTGCCTGGCGAGGAGCTGCGCCCAGCTCGGGTTCAACTGCGGGACTCAGACCAACGGCTGCGGCGCGACCCAGCCCTGCGGCACCTGCACTCCTCCCCAGACCTGTGGCGGGGGCGGAACGTCGGGCGTCTGCGGCGGTGGCAGCTGCGTGGCATTGACCTGCGCGCAGCAGGGCTTCAACTGCGGGTTGCAGGGCAACGGGTGTGGCGGCTCGGTGGATTGCGGCCCGTGCACCCTGCCTCAGATGTGCGGCGGTGGCGGCCAGCCGGGGATCTGTGGCGGCGGCGGAGTCTGCACCGCGAAGAGCTGCATGCAGCAGGGGTTCAACTGCGGCCTGCAGGGCGATGGCTGCGGCAACCAGATCAACTGCGGGCCGTGCCCGGTGGGGCAGATCTGCGGCGCCTCGGGGCCGGGACTGTGCGGCGCGATTCAATGCACGCCGCTGACCTGCGTCCAGCAGGCGATTGGATGCGGGCCGGCGGGTGATGGCTGCGGCAACCTGATCCAGTGCGGCGCTTGTCCGATGGGCCAGACCTGCGGTGGAGCAGGCGTCCCTGGCCAGTGTGGCGTGCCTCCGTGCACGCCGAGGACCTGCACCAGCGCCGGAGCCAACTGCGGCCAGCTCGGCGACGGCTGCGGCGGAGTGCTCAGCTGCGGCGCCTGCCCGCCGGGTCAGACCTGCGGCGGCGGCGGCATCCCGAACGTCTGCGGCAGCATCACCTAGCCGCCGCGCCCGGCGCGGTCTCGGGACACACCTCGAGGCCGCGCTCTGCCGAGCGGAAGTCGTCCAGTGGTTCAAGTCAGGCCTGTCTCGTCGTCCCCCCCCGGATTTCCTCGAGCTGCCGGAAGATTCTAGCCGCCGGCCCTGACGTGCACCCCGCCGGCCGCGCGACCCCGGAGCACGGGAGCACGGGTTGCCTGGAGCCTGATCATTGATCACATCTCCCGCGCCGCCGTCCAACCGGCGAAATAGGCGAGGAATTTGTCGTAGCCGCGCCCGATGACCATCCAGCC
>JAGSPQ010000607.1 GCA_018262385.1 Myxococcaceae bacterium
CGTTCAGCTCGTTGTAGCCGCCGTCGGCGAAGCGGCCGAAGTCCCGCGCCGAGATCCCGCCGTCCACCAGATCCCACGTCACCAGCCGCGCCACGACGCCGAAGTGGGCCGGCCACGAGACCAGCACCTTCGACGCGTTGACCCCCAGGCTCAGCTCGCCGTCTTTCTCGGAAGTCAGGTAGGGGGGGAACTGGCTGACGATCCCGTTCGAGTCGACCGCCGAGAGGTTCACCCCTGCATCGACCGCCCGCGGCGCCCAGGCGACGAAGGTGGTGCCTCCGGGCACGGTGCGCGCCGCCAGGTTCAGCGTCCCCGGCAGCGCCGGCGCAGAGATCGGCACCACCGCGCCCCGCGTCACCAGCGTGTCGGTCAGCCGCAGCAGCACCACCTGGTACCCGCCGGTGGCGGGCTCCTCCACCGCGACGATCGAGAAGCCGCCGTCGTATTCGGCGAGCACGAACTCGCTCACGTCCGACATCAGGCTCACCGGGGCGGTCGAGTCGACCTGCCCATTGCAGTCGTTGTCCAGGTTGTCGCACTTCGTCTCGACGTCCTCGTAAGCCAGCCCGTAGTCGGCCGCGGTGCAGGTACCGCTGTACGCGCCGGCGAGGCACTTTTGCAGCGTGCTGGCGCACACCCCCTGCGTCTTCGGGCAGGGCGGGGCGTCGACCACGTCCTCGTCCACCGTCCCGTTGCAGTCGTTGTCCTTGTTGTCGCACAGCTCGCTCGTCGGCTTGCCCTCGCCCAGGCACGCGCCCCAGCTGCCCGCGCTGCTGCACGACTGGACCCCGGGGACGCACAGCCCCAGTCCTCCACCGCAGGGCCGCTGCGCGCCGGGCGAGCAGTCGCAGTTGGTCATCGTGTTCGGGGGCCGGCAGAACCCGCCCTTGCACTCGCGCCCCGCGGGGCAGGCGCCCTTGGGGCTGCACTTCACCTTGCAGTCGACGAACTCGGGGTTGTAGCCCGGGCACGCGGTCAGCAGCGCGAGCCCCAGCCCCCAGGCCAGCGTCCGGGCGGTCACCACCGGGTGCTCCAGCCGACCGTCGCGCCCGAGGAGCCCGGCGCGAAGTAGAACCCCGCCTCTTCCGACGGAGCCTCTTCCTCGCTGTCGCCGCCGCCGCCAGACAGCAGCGTGATCACCGCGATCACCACTCCCGCCGTCGCGATCAGCCCGCCGGTGACCATCAGCACCGTGCTCCAGGTCTGGGCGCTCTTGCCGCCCGCCTCGATCGCCGCGTAGCTGTCATTCCACTCGCCGCCCGAGGCGAACAGGGTGGACACCGACTTCGACGCGCTCTGGGCGCTGAGCGACAGCGCGGCGCCGCCCCCGATCGTCGCTCCGCCCACCCCGACGAAGATCAGCCCGACCAGCGGGAACTGGAGCTTCCTGCCGCGGGCGGTCGGCTCGAGCTCGATCGTCACCTTCCGCGCCTGCCCGGCGGTGATCACCACCTCGGTGCGCGCCGTCACGTAGCCCTCGAGCTCGGCGATCACCTCGTGCCCCCCTTCCTTCAGCTGTGCCTTCACCGGCGCGGCGCCCACCACCTTGCCGTCGAGGGTGATCACCGCGCCGGGCGGGAAGGACTCGATCGCCAGATCCCCGGGCACCGACTCCTTCACCTTCGGCTTGAGCGTCACCTCGACCTTGGTCACCGAGGTCAGCTCCATCGTCTTCTCGTCCGGCTCTTCGCCCTCGCGCTCGGCGCGGAAGGTGTGCTTGCCGGGCCCGATCAGCAGCGGCTCGGGGAAGGGGCTCTTGCCCAGCCGCTCGCCGTCCAGCTCCACCCAGGCAGGCGGGCCGTCGACCTTGATCCTCACCTCGGCGACCAGCGCGCGAATCGCCTCGAGCTCTTTGCGCACCGCCTCGCGGCGATCCTTCGGCACCTTGCTGCCGCCTTCGGTGAGGTACTGGTTGAGCGTCTTCACCGAGTCGCCGTACTTGAACAGCCGGCGCTGCGAGAGGCCGATGTTGAACAGGACCTCGTAGCTGGGCACCGCCTTGTAGGCGGCATTGAACTCGGCCAGCGCCGCGCCGTAGTTGCCCTCTTTGTAGAACTCGATCCCCTTGGTGAAGTGCGAGCCGGCCTCTTCCTTTTCTTTCTTCGATTGCGCCACGCCGATGGCGGGGATCAGCGCCAGCAGCAGGATCACGCAAGCGGACCGAGGGGCGCCGGGCACGGCGGCGATCCTATTTCACTTGTAGGGGTTCTGCTCGTCGATCGAGAGCGGGCCTTTCTTCTTTTCCGCCGGCGGATTCTTCTTCCCCGGCACCACCTTCTTCGGCTCGGGAGCGAGCGCCATCGCGACCTCGCGCGGGTTGTCGAAGACCAGCTCCATCGAACGGCTGAGGTAGCCGTCGGCGCTGACCACCAGCTGCGCCTTCTTCCCCACCGCGCCCTCGAGCTGACAGGGGTTGCTGCAGTCCTTCGGCTCGCCGTCGAGCTGGAAGCGGGCCGTCGCCGGGTCGGCGGTGACGGTGAGGATGATCGACCCCGCGGGCTCGGCGGGCTGCTCGGGCTCGGCGGGCACCTCGGGCGCAGCGACCTTCGGCGGCGGGGTCGGGGCCTTCTTCGGCGGCAGCTCGACCACCCCCACCGGCGCCGGGGTCTGCAGCGCCTTCCAGGTGAAGAAGCCTCCCACCCCCGCCAGCACCAGCCCGGCGAGCGCGAAAGCGGCGATTTTTGCCCCGCTGCTGCCCTGGCTTTCCTCGACCTGGGCGCGCGTCTGTTGAGGGTGGGGGGCCGACGATCGGGCCGGCCTGGCGAGCGCCGGCCGGCTGGGCTTGGTCTTCCCCTTGTGTCCGCCGGTGGGGGTGGTCGGGGTGGTCGGGCTCTCGCGCTGCGCCTTGAGCCCGGTGGCGGTGTCGGAGTCGAACGCCACCCGCGCCGCCTTCCACACCGCGTCGTAGTCGGGCCGGGCCACCGACTCGAGCGCGCGCTTCACCTGGGCCGCATCGGCCGGGCGCTGATCGGCCTGCTTGATCAGCAGCCGATCGCAGATCTGCGAGAGCTTGGGCGGCAGATCGGGCCGAACCTCCGCCAGCGGCCGGTGCAGATCGGTGAGCACCCGCGCGACCACCGCCAGATCGCTCTCGCCCTCGAAGGGCGGGTGACCGCTGACCAGGTTGTAGAGGATCGCGCCGATGGAATAGAGGTCGCTCTGCGGCCCGATCGCCCGCTCGCCCCGCACCTGCTCGGGCGACATGTACGCGGGCGTTCCCATCGAGGTGCCGGTCTGGGTGATGCCGCTGCTGCCGGTGGAGAACTTGCTGATCCCGAAGTCGAGGATCTTCATCGCCGGGGCCGGCTTGAGACAGACGAAGATGTTGGCGGGCTTCAGATCGCGGTGGATCACTCCCGCGGCGTGGGCGGCGATCAGCGCGTCGAGCACCGGGACGAGGATCGCGACCGCCTGCGCCGCGCTGAGCGCCCCCGCCCGCTTGCAGAGCGACTTGAGCGTCACCCCCTCGAGGTACTCCATCACGATGAAGGGCATCCCCTCGTCGGTCTCGCCCATGTCGAGCACGTCGACGATCCCCGGGTGGCCGATCAGCGCCGCCGCCTTCGCCTCCATCTGGAAGCGGTGGATGAAGTCGGCGTTGTCCGCCAGCTTTGCGTCCAGCAGCTTGATCGCGACGGTGCGCCCGATGGTCGAGTTGACCGCCTGGTACACCGAGCCCATTCCGCCCTGTCCGAGGATCCCCTCGACCTTGTACTTGCCGCCCAGCAGGGTGCCGCGGGCGAGATCGTTGAAGGACATGCGCGGGCCGGATTCTACCTTCAGACCCTCCGGGGGAGCACTTCTTAGCGCTGGGCGACCTTGCCGCTTGGTGCTCTCTTCCATGATCGGCCCCATGATGAAGCCGGGCGCCCGGGCGCGGGGGGTGCAGCGCAGCGCGTAGCTGACCACCAGCCCCTTCGGGCTCGGGCTCATCGTCCAGGAGCCCTCGAACAGGTCGAAGTCCTTTCCCAGCAGGTCGGAGAACGCGATCTGGGCGCCGGGCGTCTCTTTCATCTGCAGCAGCATCTGAACGGTGCGGCTGAACATCGCGAGCCGGCCGACCGCTTCCTGCGCGACCACCGTCACCCCGGCCTTCCGCTCGGTGACCACGCTGCTGGTCAGATCCGAGAGGAAGCGCGGATGGCTCGGGTAGTCGGTGAGCACCGACCACACCACCTCGCTCGGCGCGGCGACTTCGAAGCTGCCCTGCATCTGGTAGATGTTTCCCATGGCCCCGACCACCTTGTGACTGACTACCGGATCGGGCGCCGCGACGAGAAGAAACGCAGCAACCATTCCGGTGAGAGTCATGCCGACCTCCCATTGCATGGTGTGGACCAAGCCGTTCTCCAGCGAGCACGCGGCGAGGGCCCCGCGGCGCGACGGCCTACCCGAGGCGTTTGTGCTGCCTCACGCGGTGCGTCGTCGCGAGAGCTGCACGGTGGCCAGCTCGCCAACCGTCGTGATTGCTGCCTCGATTCGCGCCGACCACGGAAAGCCGCATGACAGGCGAAGACAATGCGCAAACCGCCCGCGCGCCGAGAAGATCTGCCCGGGGGCAATCGCGATTCCGCGGGCGAGTGCGCGCGACTGCAACTCGAGCGCATCGGCGCCCTGGGGCAATTCGACCCAGAGCACGAAGCCCCCGGCCGGGGCGGTCACCCGGGTGCCCGCGGGAAACGAGTCGGCGATCGCCTCGCGCACCCGGTCGACCTGGCCGCGCAGGGTGGCCCGCAGCCGACGCAGGTGCCGATCGTAGCCGCCGCTGGCGAGGAACTCGGCGACGGCCATCTGGGGCAGGGTGGGGCTGGCGACGGTGAAGGCGAACTTCAGCTGCTCGATCCGCTCCTGGTGCCGCCCGGGCGCGATCCACCCGACCCGGTAGCCCGGCGCGAGCGTCTTCGAGATCGAGCCGCAGAACAGCACCCGCCCCTCGCGATCCCACGCGCGCGCCGGGCGGGGGCGGGGTGAGTCGAACACCAGCTCGCCGTAGGCATCGTCCTCGATCAGATCGAGGTCGTACTTCGCCACCAGGCGCACCAGCTGCTGCTTCGCCTCATCGCTCATCACCGTGCCCAGCGGGTTGGACACCGTCGGCATCACCAGCACCGCCTTGAGCGAGGCAGTGGTGCGGATCACCTGCTCGAGCTCCTCGAGGTCGACGCCGGTGCGCGGGTGGGTCGGCACCTCGACCGCCTTGAGGCCGAGCTCTTCGATCAGCTGCAGGACCCCGAAGTAGGTCGGCGACTCGACGGCGATCGCATCGCCCGGCCGGGCGACCGCGCGCAGCGCCAGGTGCAGCGCCTCGACCGCGCCGTTGGTGGTGACGAAGTCGTCGGCGCCCAGCGACATTCCCCAGGTCACGCTCCGTCGGGCGAGCTGCCGGCGCAGCGTCAGCAGGCCGGGGCCCGACTCGTAGGTGGCGCCCGCGCTGCTCATCTCCCGCGCGATCCCGGCGAGCATCCGGTTCAGTGCGCCGGTCGGCAGCAGGTCGGGGGACAGCAGCGCCGACCCGAGCGGGACGACCGACGGATCGCGCATCGAGGCCACCAGCGCGGCGACCCCGGTCGAGACCTGCACCTTCGCGGGCGTGTGCGCGCGGCGCGAGGTGCGCGGCTCGGCGAGCTCGAGGGCCCGGCGGGGGCGCACGTAGTGACCCGACTGCGGCCGCACCTCGATCAGCCCCTCGTTCTCCAGCCGCAGGTAGGCCTGCAGCACCGTCGCCACGCTCACCTTCCGCTGGCGGGCCAGCAGGCGCACCGAGGGCAGCCGATCTCCGGGGCGCAGCACCCCGCGCGCGATCGACTCGCTCAGCTCGGCGGCCAGCGTCTCGTAGAGCAGCTCCATCGTGGGGCGAAGTGTACCTGCTCGGGTCCTTGTCGACCGGTACAGTGTGCGACCCGCGCTGCCGGCACAGCTGTACCGGTGGGAGCGCCGCTGCCCCGGAACTGTGCTGGCCCTCCGGTGCCTGCAGTGGACTGGCAATTGGATCGCCAGCTTGTGAGATTGGAGTCCTTCATGGCTCCGACCGCTCCGCTCGACCGCCGCACGATCTTCGCCCTCTTCCTCGTCTACGTGGTCTGGGGCTCGACCTACCTGGTGATGCGCTTCGCGGTCGAAGGGCTGCCGCCGCTGCTGATGGGCGGCACCCGGTTCGTGATTGCCGGCGTGATCCTCGTCACCGTGCTGCGGCTGAAGGGCGAGGCGTTCCCGACGGTGAAGCAGTGGCTGTGGTCGGCCCCGGTCGGAGCGCTGTTTTTCCTCTTCGGCAACGGGCTGGTGGCGATCGCCGAGCAGAAGATCTCGTCCGGGGTCGCCGCCGTCGTCTGCGCCACGATGCCGCTGTGGGCCGCGGCGATGGGCCCGCTGTTCAAAGAGCGCACCAGCTCGCGCGAGTGGATCGCGATGGTGCTCGGCATGGCCGGAGTGATCATCCTCAGCGCCGGCAGCGAGCTGCGCGCGGACCTGCCCTCGACCCTGGTGCTGATGGCCGCGCCGATCGCGTGGGCGCTCGGCTCGCTGCTCGCCCGCCGGCTCCCGCTGCCCAGGGGGTTGATGTCCGCCGCGGCGCAGATGGTCACCGGCGGAGTGATCCTCCTCGCGGTCGCCCTCGTCCGCGGCGAGCGCTTCCCGGCCGATCCGTCGTTCAAATCGCTCGCCTCGGTCGCCTACCTGATCGTCTTCGGCTCGCTGGTCGCGTTCTCGGCGTACAGCCACCTGCTGCGAAACACCCGGCCGGCGATCGCGATGAGCTACTCGTACGTCAACCCGGCGATCGCCGTGCTGCTGGGCGCGGCGCTCGGCGCCGAACAGCTGCAGGGCAACACCCTGGTCGCCACCGCGCTGATCGTCGCCGCCACGGTGGTGATGGTGAGATCGCGCAGTGGCGCTGCTCCGGCTCCCGCTGCGGTGCCGACCTCGATCGCGCTCCCCTCAGGGGGAAAGGCCGCGCGCTAGCCGGTACAGCACGTGGGTTCGCAGTCGGTGCCCGACCGGCAGCAGCGGGTGCTCGAAGTCGCCGGCCGGATCGTGCTTCATCCCGATCACCTCCATCACCCGCCGCGAGCGGAGGT